>JABUFC010000026.1 GCA_013314715.1 Bacteroidales bacterium
TCTCACCACAAGTTATACGTCAATCGTTGTTAAGTGTACAACTAAGTATTTTACGTGATAAAAAAACGAATAAGCTCTATGGTATTCCGTCAAATATAACTCAACAAGCAAAAGAAATTTATCAATCCGTAGGCTTAAAAACATCAAATATGCCATTTATGATCGAATAAAGTATTGACATGTAATTACTTAGGTCTAATAAGTGGCGAAGTCGTGGGAAGATCCCGAAACAAGTTCGGGATGAAGAATGGTGTGGTGAGTATTGCCTATTTCAAAAGACCATCATATTATCCTCCAACCGTCATACTGAACTTGTTTCAGTATCTCCTCAAATCACAACTCTACCTTCCGACCTTCATTCTGAACTTGTTTCAGCATCTCCTCAAACCACAACTCTACCTTCCGACCGTCATTCTGAACTTGTTTCAGTATCTCCTCAAACTACAACATTACCTTCCCTAATCGTCATACTGAACTTGTTTCAGTATCTCCACAAAAACCCAACACTCACCCAAAAACCATCATACTGAATTTATTTCAGCATCCAATCAAAAATATTATTCACATCATAAGACCTTTGCAAAAGTCTTGAAATATATTTTCCTCATTAAAAGATACCCTAAATTCTAAACATCCCATTTTTTGTTTTAGCCCATAAAATTCAATGGGATACATTTGAGAATGCCTTTAAGACTTTGTATTGTACTGATAATGGTCGTCCCGCTCAGCCTATTCGATTAATGGTAGTGGAAGAAAAATAAATATATCCCGACGGATATAATTAAAAAGGCAATTATATTAGATCCGTATATTTTAACTTAGCCATGTCAACTTATAGGGCACAACTGGGAATACAAGTAAGATTATAATAGAAAAAAATGGTTGTTATTTTATATTTTTTGCTCTATTGCTATTTTCATCCCTTCTTGGGCTAAGTATGTTTCTGGGAATATCGAACGAGCTTCGTTTAAGAGTACGGTTAAATCTTTATAACGTACGGAGTAATGTCCAATAAGAAGTTTTTTTACATTTGCTTTTTGGGCAATGGTAGCTGCTTGCTTCGCTGTTGAATGCATGGTTATTATGGCTCTATCGGTATGCTCTTCGCTAAAGGTAGCTTCGTGATAAAGTAAGTCGGCTTCTTTAATATGCTCAATAATCGACTCATCGTACAACGTGTCGGTACAGTAAACATATTTTCGAGGTTTAGGTGGTAGGTAAGTGAGTGTCTGGTTAGGTATAACTTTTCCATCGGGCGTTATGAAATCTTCGCCGTTTTTAATTCGAATAATATCATGTATGGTTAATTGATATTGGCTTATCTTTTCTTTTTTAATTTTGAGCGGTGATGGCTGTTCGTTAACAACAAAACCACAAACAGGTACTCGATGTTTTAATGGAAAGGCGGTTATGGTTACCTGATTATCTTGAAAAATTTGCTCAGGTTTTTGAGTTGGTAAATGGTGGTAATGAATTTGAAAATGCAGATTTTCTTTATCGAGTATTATGGTATTGATGTAGTGTTCTAATTCGGGGAAGGTGTAAATGTGCAATTCGTTTTTACGACCATGAAGCTGAAATGACGACAACAATCCAAATAACCCCAAAAAGTGGTCGCCGTGTAGGTGGGAAATAAAAATGTGGTTGATTTTTAAAAGTGGCAAATGTTCTTGTCTGATGCGAATTTGAGTAGCTTCGCCGCAATCGAATAAATAAAAATGCTCACATACATTGAGCATGTGAGCACTTGTATATCTCTCAGAAGTAGGCACAGCCGAACTTGTGCCTAATACTGTAAGGGTAAAGGTCTTCAACTCAGACTCGTTTAGTCTTTATTGATAAGTTCTGGTGCTTTTTCGGGTACACGCGAAATATTGAGTACTGTATCTAATTGTGATATCGTAATTAAGCGTTCAACGGCTGGTTGTAAACCCGTTAAAACAAAAGTGCCTTCGGCATTTTTGCAAAGACGGTTTGCAACAAGAATAGCACTCAATCCGCTTGAATCGCAATAGCGACAATTGCTAAGATCGAGAATAATATTCTTTTCACCATTGCCTGCAATAAGCACTAATTCTGATTTTAATGCTGGTGCAATGTGCGTGTCGAGTTTTTCGACCATCACCTTTACAAGGGTGTAATTTTCTTTCTTTTCAATATTGAATTCCATGCTGTAAAAATAATAAATTTTTATGGAATATCATAAAAGGTTATTTTTTTTCTTTATTTTGAAGTTGGTCTTTCAAAGCTGCCAAATCAGCAATATCGCCTAAGGTTGTTTTTTCTACTTTAGGGGTAGTTTCTTTCTTTTCTTTCTTCGATGCTTTTTTCTTTGTTTCTTGTTCGGTTTCTTTTTTAGCATCTTCGAAAATACGTGTGTGCGAAACAACTATTTTCTTATTTTCTTTTGAAAATTCAATGATTTTAAATTCAGCTTTTTCGTCCACTTTTAATAAAGTACCATCTTCTTTTACAAGGTTTTTAGTAGTAGCTGTTCCTTCAACACCATAAGGTAGTGCAATGGTAGCATTTTTGTCGGTAATATTCATTACGGTACCTTCGTGAATAGAACCAACTGTAAACAAGGTTTCAAATACATCCCATGGATTTTCTTCTACTTGTTTATGGCCTAAACTTAAGCGGCGATTTTCTTTATCAATTTCGAGGATAACCACTTCGAGTTCGTCGCCAATATTACAGAATTCTGCAGGATGTTTAATTTTCTTTGTCCATGAAAGGTCGCTGATATGAATGAGTCCGTCAATGCCTTCTTCGAGTTCAACAAAAACACCAAAATTGGTAAAATTGCGAACGATGCCTTTGTGTTTACTATTAACAGGATATTTCGATTCAATATCGGTCCAAGGATCGGGTTTTAATTGTTTAATGCCTAACGACATTTTGCGTTCTTCACGGTCTAAGGTTAAGATAACTGCTTCTACTTCATCGCCAACTTTCATGAAATCTTGAGCAGAACGCAAGTGTTGCGACCACGACATTTCGGATACATGGATTAAGCCTTCTACACCTGGAGCTATTTCAATGAAAGCGCCATAATCGGCGAGTACAACTACTTTGCCTTTTACTTTGTCGCCAACTTTTAAATTCGGATCTAACGAATCCCATGGATGAGGAGTAAGTTGTTTTAGACCAAGAGCAATACGTTTTTTATCGTCGTCGAAGTCGAGAATAACCACGTTGATTTTTTGATCGAGTTGAACAATTTCTTCAGGATGGTTAATGCGTCCCCAACTTAAGTCGGTAATGTGGATGAGACCATCGATGCCTCCCAAATCGATAAATACGCCGTATGAGGTAATGTTTTTAACGGTACCTTCGAGTACCTGACCTTTTTCGAGTTTAGCAATAATATCGCGTTTTTGAGCTTCGAGTTCTTCTTCGATAAGAGCCTTATGCGATACCACTACGTTTTTGAATTCATTGTTAATTTTAACAATCTTGAATTCCATGGTTTTGTTTACGAAAATATCGTAATCGCGAATGGGTTTAACATCAATTTGCGAACCGGGTAAGAATGCTTCGATGCCAAATACATCGACAATCATACCACCTTTGGTACGACATTTAATATAACCTTTTACAATTTCGTCGTTGTTATAAGCTTCGTTAACACGATCCCATGATTTGAGAGCACGTGCTTTTTTGTGCGATAAAATGAGTTGACCATTGGGATCTTCTTGGGTCTCTACTAAAACTTCTACTTTATCGCCAATTTTTAAATCGGGATTATAACGAAATTCGTTTAAGCTTATAACACCTTCTGATTTGTAACCAATGTTTACAACTACTTCGCGTTTGTTCATGGCTACAACGGTGCCTTCTACTACTTCGTTTTCAACAACGGTTGAGAGCGTTTTTTCGTAAAGGGCTTCTAATCTTTTCTTTTCGTCGGCTTTATAAACAACATCACGTTTGCCTATGCTATCCCAATCGAATTCGGCTAATAAATCTTGCGATTTTTTTGTGATAATGGGTTCGTCATCGCCGTGATATTGTTCTAAGGTTTCAGCTTTTTGCACTGGAAGTTCTTCGGGTGCAATTTCATTTAAAAGACTTTGATTTTTGTAACTTGCTAAGTCTGACAAGTTTTTTTCTTGTTCTTCGATTTCTTGAAGTTTTTCTTTTTTTGCCATTTAATAAGTTTTTTTAATGGTTAGACATTATGTTTTTTCTTCGTTTGAAGAATTTAGGCGGCAAAGTTACAAAAAAAAATAATACAGTAAACTATTTTGTTGATTTTCTTTACAAAAGAAAGAAAAAAGATGTTTTGAGGTGTTTACTTTAGAGTAAAAATAAAGTTAAAAAAATATTTTCTTTTTTTTTCGGAATGGCTTATGTATTTTTGACAAAATTTATTGATAAAAAGCTTGAAAGTTATATCGAAAAAAGCTACCGTTTGTGTAACCAATGATTTAATTTCAGACCAGCGGGTGCATCGTACTTGTCTTGTTTTAATGGAAGAGGGATATTCTGTAATGCTTGTTGGAAGACGGTTTCGACATTCGCAAGCTGTTCATCGACCATATAAGACCTATCGATTTAGACTTTTGTTTAATAAAAAAGCTTTATTTTATGCTGAATACAATATTCGTCTATTACTATTTTTATTATTTAGTCGTAATCATTTAATTGTTTCAAACGATTTAGATACTCTTTGTGCTTGTTTTGTCGCTTCGAAATTAAAAAAGACAAAATTGCTGTACGATAGTCATGAATATTTTACTCAAGTACCTGAGTTGACTCATCGTCGTAAAATTCAAAAAATTTGGAATTATATAGAGCGAAAAATATTTCCTCATTTACCTTTTGCTGTTACCGTAAGCGATTCTATAGCTCAGGCTTATAATCAAAAATATGGTGTACCGGTTTTTACGATTCGTAATTTACCTTTGCTTAAGACATGGAGCCATGAGCAAGTTATTAAAATAAAGGGCGAAAGGGTATTGATGTATCAAGGTGCACTTAATGTTGGGAGGGGGTTAGAATTATTGGTTGATACGATATCATTACTTGACGAGCGTTATGTGCTCTTATTAGCCGGAAGTGGCGATATTGAAAATAATTTGAAAGCAAGAACAAAAAATATGAAACTTGATAATAGAGTAATATTTTTAGGAAAAGTTCCTGCTGAAAAGTTGCACTTTTATACACTTGCAGCCCATTTGGGTTTTTCGCTCGAAGAAGATATGGGCTTAAATTATCGCTATGCACTACCTAATAAACTTTTCGATTATATACAGGCTCATGTTCCGGTAATTTGTTCGGCATTGCCCGAAATAGAAAAAATAGTACTGCACTATAAAGTAGGAAGGTGCTTATCTAAAGAGCAATTAAATGCAAATTATTTAGCAGCGTTTATTAACTCTTTATGGGCAAATCCAGAGCAGTTGAGTGAATGGAAAGAGAATTGCAAAATTGCAGCAGAGGAATTGAATTGGGAAAATGAAAAGCTGAAATTAAAACAAATCTTAAAGGAGTTTATCAATTGATATTTTATATTTAGATGGATTTTCTTTAAATTCGGTAACCGTTATACCCGTTAATTTTTTAAAGGTGGCCGACAAATGATGAACACTCGAAAAATCCATCATATAAGCAATTTCGCTTAATGTGAATTCATTTTGTAAGACAAGTTCTTTTACACGTTCCATTTTATGGAGTAGCATATAACGCTCTAACGTGATTGTGTTTTTTTTAGAAAAAATACGAGATATTTGTTGATAGGTCATATTAAGGCGTTCTACTAAGTATTCAGATTTACGTACAATAGAATCGACATTGTTGGAATAATGTATTAGTTCTACTACGGCTTGTTTTATTTTTTCAACAATCTGATCATCGTGGTCTTTAACAATATCAAATCCGTTTTCTTGTAAAATTGCTCTTAATTCTTTTTCGTCAAAATTGGGTTTTGTAATAGAAATAACGCCTAAACGTATAAAATCAATTTCATATAGATGCTGTTCCAGCGTGTGTTTAAGGTGCTGAATGCAGCAATGACATAACATGTTTTTAATATAGTATGTATGAAATTGATTTTTAGTCATTTATAAGCCAGTGATTTTTTTAATTTCGTTGAGTTTATTTAAAGCTTCGATGGGAGTTAGATTATTGATATCGATATTTTTAATTTGATCGCGTATTTGTTTTAAAACGGGGTCGTCTAGCTGGAAAATAGAAAGCTGATAACCTTCACGTTCGGGTGCAATTTGTCCAATAGGCTTTTTGATGTCGTTTGAAGTGTTATTGCTTTCGAGTTGTTTTAATATTTCTTTACTTCGGTGTACCACACTTTTAGGCATACCGGCCATTTCGGCAACATGTATCCCAAAACTATGTTCGGTTCCACCTGGGATAAGTTTTCTAAGAAAAAGAACCTTATTATTGATTTCTTTTACGCTAACATGAAAATTTTTGATACGATTGAATGATTTTTCCATTTCGTTGAGTTCGTGATAATGGGTAGCAAAAAGCGTACGTGGTTTTCCGTTGGGATATTCGTGTATATATTCGGCTATCGCCCAAGCTATAGAAATGCCATCGTAAGTACTGGTTCCGCGTCCAATTTCATCAAGTAAAATGAGTGAACGTGCCGACAAATTATTTAAAATGGTAGCGGTTTCGATCATTTCTACCATAAAAGTACTTTCGCCTTGCGATATATTATCGCTTGCTCCGACACGAGTAAAAATTTTATCCACTAAACCAATTTTTGCTTCTTTGGCAGGTACAAACGAGCCCATTTGAGCCAGTAAAACTATAATAGCGGTTTGACGCAATAAAGCCGATTTCCCCGACATGTTTGGGCCCGTAATAACGATAATTTGCTGGTTATCTGAATCGAGGTAAATATCGTTAGGAATAAAAGGTTTGTCGGCGGGGAGTTGTTTTTCGATAACCGGATGTCGTCCTTCCTTGATATCAATTATAAAACTTTCGTTAAGCTCTGGTTTGGTGTAATTATTTTCTATGGCAATAGTGGCTAACGACTGAAAACAATCGAGTTTAGAGATGATACCTGCATTGAGTTGAAGGGTGGGTACAAACGTAATAATTTCATTTAACAATTCTTGAAAGAGTTGTGATTCAATGGCTAATATTTTTTCTTCGGCACCAAGTATTTTTTCTTCGTATTCTTTTAGCTCTTGAGTAATATAACGCTCGGCACTTACAAGTGTTTGTTTGCGAATCCATTCGGGCGGAACTTTGTCTTTGTGAGTATTTCGAACTTCGATATAATAACCAAAAACATTATTAAAACTAACTTTAAGCGAGGGAATACCGGTTCTTAAACTTTCGCGATTTTGTAGTTCATTTAAGTATTCTTTGCTGTTATATAATATCTCTCGCAATTGGTCGAGTTCTTGATTTACACCACTTTTTATGACATTCCCTTTATTGATAAGGGCAGGGCATTCGGGATTCATTTGTTGATGTATTTTATGGGTGAGTAAGAGGCAGTCGTTTAATTGCTCGATGAGCGAATAAAAGGGAGTTTGAGGTGAGAAAAGTTTTTTTATGTTTTGAATTGCAACAAGGGCATTATAAATTTGAATTACATCGCGAGGACCCGCTTTTGCTATGGAAACTTTTGAAATAAGCCGTTCTAAATCGCCAATTTGTCGAAGTTGAATGACTAAGTCATCAATTAGATCTTTGTGTTTTACAAAAAAATCTACTATTTGTAGGCGATTATTTATAGAAACAATATTTTTAAGTGGAAAAGCGAGCCAACGTTTTAATAAACGCGCCCCCATAGGAGTTTGGGTTCGGTCTAAAATTTCGATAAGCGTTTTAGCGTTTTCGTTTGGAGAGTACAATAATTCTAAATTACGAAGCGTAAACTTATCAATCCATACATATTCTTCATGATAAAGTCTTGATATATTGCTAATATGCTTAAGCTTATCGTGTTGCGTAGCATCGAGATATTGCAAAATAGCCCCTGCAGCAGCTATGCCGACCGAAAAATCGCCAATTCCAAAGCCTTTGAGCGATTCTACTTCGAAATGACGGGTAAGACGTTCATAAGAGGTTTCGTAAGTAAAATACCAATCGTCGAGTTTATATAAATAATATTGCTGATTGAGCCATGTATGTATAAATTCATGTTGGCTGCGTTCGTAAAGTATTTCTTTAGGCTGAAAGCTTTGTAATAATTTTTCGATTTGTTCATCGGTTCCTTCGGTAGTTAAAAATTCACCGGTTGATATGTCTAGTAGTGCAATACCAAAATTTTTCTTTTCAAAATATAGAGCAGCTAAAAAATGATTTTCGCGATTTGAGAGTGCATTTTCATGTGTAACAATACCGGGCGTAATAAGTTCTGTAACGCCACGTTTAACAATAGTTTTGGCTAGTTTGGGATCTTCGAGCTGATCGCAAATAGCTACACGCTGTCCAGCACGTACCAGTTTGGGCAGGTAGGTGTCGAGTGCATGGTAAGGGAAACCAGCTAATGCCATTTCTGAAGCATAACCATTGTTTCGGCTGGTAAGTGTAATGCCTAGTATGGCGGCTGTTTTTACGGCATCGTCGCCAAATGTTTCGTAAAAATCGCCCACTCTAAACAACAAAATAGCATCGGGGTATTTTGCTTTGAAGCTATTATATTGCTTCATTAAGGGAGTTGAATCGTTCGATACCATAAAAATAAATAATGAATGCAAATTTAAGTAAAAATAAATTTGAAAATAAAATATGTTAAAAAGTAGATAATAAAACCCGCCTCGTTATTAGTTTAATAACGAGACGAGACGAACCACTTGATTTAGTTGGGATGACCCCGATTTAGGGATGGTTTTAATTCTAATATTGAATTTGATTACAAGCACTTTGTTGTTTATGCATTTCTAATGCGTAATTTCCTATAAAAACATTGCTATTTTTATCGGCCTGGTTGAATTTGTTTATTTATTTTCTTGGTTTTAATCTATCTACTTATTTAAAGAACTTGACTTTGGCAATTCTTTTAATTTATCCCAATCTTGGTGAATAAAAGCTAGTTTTTTTGCTCGTCATTCTGAGCTTGTCGAAGAATGACCCCAATGCTCATTTTGGTTTGTGTATGGAAATACCTCGACAGGCTCGGTATGACATTGGGTGTAAGGTTTATTCTTCTAAAAATATTACTATTTTTATCAGTATAATTGAATTTGTTTATTCATCGTACTTGGGATAAAAACATATTCAGGACTTATTTTTACAGATAATGCTAAACCATTTATATATAAAAAAGCCCCCAAAATGGAGGCTCTTATGAATTTAGAAATTTAGGATATAACTTTTAATCTTTTATATCAAAGAAATTTTTCAATGATTCATAATTGTTAAGAATAATGTTAGCTTTCTTTGCTTTTGCTAGGCTAACACCATCAATTACAACAACTTTTATACGCATTGAGGAAGGTTGTGCAGGTAAAAGTCCATCACTATCATAAATTACTACTCTTATTACATTAAGACCCACATTATAATTATACGTGGTAAAATAATTATTGTGGGGGCTAATAAATGGCATATTTAGCCAAACATTTGATTGTGCAGGGCTTTCTAAAAAAACTCTTACATCACCATTTTCTAAAATACTATTAGTAATTCTGCTGTCAATTATGTCCTTATACCAAATAGTATTATCAGTATCCCATGATGATATTGTATAAGTTATACTGGTAACATTGGCATTACCATCCTTACCAGCTGGACCTTGTGGTCCCATAGGACCTTCTTTTTTGCAACTTGTAAAAAATACTAAACCAGCTAATAGCATTACAACTGAAAATAAATTTAAAGTTCTCATAATCTATAAATTTTAAAGTTTATTATTATAATTAAAATACTTTACATCAGTAGTATTTATTATTTTAGATTTTATTGTATTGTATTCTTTTTTATCAATTTCTTTATATTCTTTAATCTCTCCACTATGATTTAATTTAACAATTAAATATTCTGGCATTTTAACTGTATTATCTGTTAAACTTGGATCAATTAAAGGAGTTCCTTCAACTACATACATATGCTGCCCATATACTAATGCCCACCAATATTTATGATATACTACACCATCTACTAATGCAATTGCTCCAGGTACTTTTTCCAATGCCCTATCAATGGCCTCCTTCATGTTAGGAATACCAGTCGGAAAATAAATAATTAAATGCACTATATCAGTTCCTTCTGTTCTTGTTTTAGAACGTGTAAATGTACTAGCTTTAGATAAATCTACATTTTTTGTAGAAACAATTGTAAAATCAAGCATTCTTTGTGAACAACTTGATAATAATAATACTGAAACTGTTAATAAAAAGATTTTTTTCATAACATAAAATTTTATTGGTTAATAAGTGCAAAAATATGCACAAAAATTTAAATGTGCAAATTTTTATACACTTTTTTTTAAAAAATTAATCATAAATAATTATCTTAAAACAAAAAATGAATGAAGAGCCAATTGGTAAGCAGATAAAAAAACTTATTAAGTTGAAAGGATTTAAAGTAACTGAATTTGCACGGTTGATCAATTGTTCGCGTAGAACCATGTATGAAATATTTCAGCGAAACCATATCGATACAGAAATGTTGCAACGAATGTCGGAAGTCTTAAAAATTAATTTATTTGAAGAATTGGCTGAAAAAACTGAAGAGAAAATAATAGAAAGTGAGCAAAATAATGCACAGTCGTTAAAGTCCTTATTAAATGAGGATATTAAGACAGATAAAGATTTATTATCCTTTTTTGATAAGGGAAATACAGATGTGCATTTTTTTTCAGTTCCCAATAAAGATGAACTAATTTTTAATAAAAATGGAAAAAAACATTCTAATAATTCGCAAAGACCATTAAAACAAAGTTATGAAGAAAAAATATTAGCCCAACTTGAATTATTAAATGAACATTTTGAAAAAATTATATCCTTATTGTCAGAAATAAATCAACGGCTGAAACAATAATAAACAAGTTGAAGATTAAGAAATAGACTGTTGAAATTAAAAATATACAAGTTTAAATTTTGAAATAACATGTTTACAAATTCTTTATCTATTAAATTATAAAATCATTATAAAACTCTTTTTTGACACTCCAATTCTTATCATATTATTGAAAAGAACAAGCAATTTATAAATAATTGAAAATAAAATTTTTTTATTTCAATAACGAATTCCATTATTTTTAGTTTCACAAAGAACTCATTTTATTAGCATAGTTCTATAATTGTGTATATGCATCTATAAATATGCAGATCTGTATTTTTATCTAATGAAATTTTGTACTTTTGTCAAAACAATATTTTGTGTCAAGACTAATTTCTATCGTTATTCCTATTTTTAACGAAGAAAAAACATTCTTCCATTGTATCATGCTATTTTGCAGCATTTATCGGAAAGCGAATTGGAATTTATTTTTGTTAACGATGGGAGTACCGATGCGTCTATTTTGCAGCTCTTTACGCTTGCCGATGAAGATAAACGTGTAAAAGTAATTTCGTTTACCCGAAACTTTGGTCATCAGGCTGCTTTAACGGCAGGAATCGATTTTGCTAAGGGCGATGCTATTATTACGATGGATGCCGATTTTCAAGATCCACCTGAAGTTTTACCGTTATTGGTAGAACAATGGCAAAAAGGAGCTAAAATTGTTTATGCTCGTCGCTCCCATAGGCACGATAAATGGTTAAAACGAATGACCGCTCAATGGTATTACAGTTTATTGTATAAGGCTAGCGAAATAAAAATTAAAGGGAATATTGGCGATTTTAGGCTTATTGACAAAACCGTGGCTGATAAACTGCGGCAGTTGCGTGAGCATAGTCGCTACCTGCGGGGGCTTATTCCTTGGATGGGTTTCAAATATGCCATTGTCGATTATATTCGCCCACACCGAATTAAAGGTCAGACCAAGTTTAATTGGCTTAAAATGATGCGATTTGCCATGAATGGTTTATTGAATTTTTCGCTTTTGCCCTTGCGTATAGGTTTAGTAGCGGGTGTTGGCATTATATTTTCAGGCATTATTTTCCTTTTTTACTTGGCATATCGTTTCTTTTTCGACGACCAATTTTATAAATTACTAGAGTGGTTAGCTGTTGTTAATTATATTCTTATAGGTGTGCTATTTATTTTTATTTGGTTTATTGCAGAATACATTGGTAAAATTTACGAAGAGGTGAAAGGGCGTCCTTTATATATCATCGAGAATTCAAAAAATATTGCTGAGCATGAGAATATTGATGCTCAATTATGAGTACCCTCCGTTGGGCGGCGGTGCAGGGCGTATATCGATGCATATCTCCAATGAACTTCAAAAGTTGGGGCATGAGGTTACCGTTATTACAGCATGGTACAAGGGTTTAGACGAGCATGAAAACATAAGCCATAAACCAGAGATTATTCGCGTTAAGTCAAAACGCTCTAAGCAATATCAATCTAACCCTTTGGAAATGTACGATTGGATGAAAAAGTCCTGGCAGTTTTTACAAACATTACCACTTAATGAAAAATATGATATATGTTTTGCTAATTTTACTATTCCGGGAGGTTGGCTGGCATTAAAAATTAAGAAAAAATTTAATATTCCTTATTGCATTATTTCGCATGGACACGATATTCCGTGGTTTTTCAAAAAGCAAATGCTGGTGTATCATAGTTTGACTTATTTTTTAATTAAAAAAATATGCAAACATGCCGATTATTTGTTTGTTCAGAGTCAATATATGAAGCAAAATGCCGAAAAATTTTTAGGCAAAAAAAATTCATCAAAAATTGTATTGATTTTTAATGGTATTACTCCTCGTAAAATTAACTTGCAAAAACGTAAAGAAACTCCATTAACCATTTTATTTGTGGGGCGATTTGTGAAGCAAAAAAGCCCCTCGACTTTTATTAAAGCCATGTATCGTTTGTCGCGGATGCAAATACCTTATCAAGCCTACATGATAGGCGATGGTAGAATGCGAAAAAAAATGGAGCAGCTAATTGGCAAATTTAAATTGCGTCATGTTAAAATAACAGGCTGGCTTCCCGACGATGAAGTTTGGCAATATTATGAACGTTCGCATGTAATGGTTATGCCCTCACTTATCGAAGGCATGTCTATAAGCAACATTGAAGCATTATCGGCAGGTTTGTATTTAGTGGCTACACCTGTTAGTGGAAATAAAGAATTGTTGGCTTGTTGCGACAATGGCACATTAGTCACCATAAAAAACGACAGAGAAGTTGCCAACGCTATTCAGAAGTTTTATTTCGAACAATATTTACCCAAGCAATTTAAATCGGAACGGGTAAGAGATAAATTTAATGACTTATTTTTGTGGTCGAATATAGCAAAACAGTACGATGTATATTTAAAAAATATGCTATAATGGTTAATCAAATCGTGGGTTGACAATATTGTTGAATTTTGATCCAATGGTATAACTAAGTCCTAAATAACCCCAATAAGAATAATCGGTTTTTATTTGTCGTTGTCGGAGCAATAGTTCTTCTTGAGTTACATCACTCTTTGATAAATTAATTTGATTTCTTATCATTGAATATCCTGCCGCTAAACCTACCGATAATCCTTTAATAATTCGAACACTAAAATTTATATAAGATCCCAGTTCATAAAGTTCTAAATCGTGTAAATATTGACTTCCATATATGGAAATATCGATATCGCCCCATTTTTTAACTAATCCAAAGTTTATGGAAAGATCTTGTTCTGGAAGTATTTCTTTTGTTTTAAGAAAGATAGTAGTGTCGATGTAATCAACATAATTCGCTCCTATTTTATATGAAATTCTTAATTGTTTTTCAAAAGACATTTTATAGGGGAAAACATTATATTCTAATGCTGGTTTTAATGAAGTATTAAGGTTGAAATTGTTGAAAGTAGATGAACCCGCCGATGTAAACATTCCAAAAGACCAATGATCGCTCATGGATAGTACATATTGAATGTAGCTGTTATATGAACGATTGACATATTCATACGTGTATTCATCGTAAGAATAATTACTTTTTGAGTAATTGTTACTAGCACCCATTGTTAATTTCCAACCATCGGTAATTTTGTAAATTCTCAGGTTTGAATATATATTTAACGATTTACTGCTTTGTTCACCATTGAACGAGCCATTTGTGCTAAGCGATATAACCCATCCTTTCCAAGGGTCGGTTGAAAGAGTTGTTTGCGTTGTGGTTGTTTCGGGGTATTCAAACTCTATTTTTTTGCCCAGTGGGGTTTTTAAAAAGTAAGGAAGAAGTCCGAGTTTTAAATGATGCATGTATAAATTTCTGATTTCTTCGGTAGTGGCATCTTGGGCAGATTCAAAAATAAGTGTGTCATTCATTCCTTTAAATTCATTTTTGCCCTCAAAAATAAAACGATATTTTTCGCCACCTGATCCGGTTTGTTCGCTCATACCTAATACAATTACATTTGCATCGGATATATCACGAGCATAATTTACCGATTTAAGTTCGTTGCGTATGTATGAATTGTCGCAGTAACTGCAACGTATATAAACGTTAACTTTTAACGAGTCTTTATTTTGAGCCAATAGTTCAAAGCTTATAAGCGTTACCAACAAACCAAAAAACAGGTATTTCATAGCCACTATAAATTTATAAAATAAAACTGTTAAAGATGAATATTTATATGTTGTTAAAACCTGATTTTTGTTAGTTTATTGTTTTTGTGTACTTAGAAAATTCTTAGCAATGAACTTCCGCTTACAAATATTTTTCCATCATAATAAAGAGGCGATGATCGGATAACATCATCGGTATGGAATTGCCACAATGTTTGACCATCCATAATCGATATAACTAATATATCACCATTTTCAGTTCCTGTAACGGCAATATTTTCGAACAACAAAGCAGAGGCATGCGAAGCATGGCTCAATTCTTTGTGCCATATTTCTTTCCCATTTGTTGGATTTAATGCGTAAATACCCGATTTCTTAGTACCAAAAATTAAAATATTTTCAGAAACAGCAGTTGATGAAAAAATGGCACTATTGACCATTTTTTTCCATTTTAGACTTCCATCATAAGCTCTTAAGGCGTAAAAGTTTCCGGCTAAATCGCCAATAAAAGCAGTATGGTCGTAAATGGCGGCAGTAGCGTGAATTGGGGCTAAGGTTGAGAAGTTCCATAGTTCCTTTCCAGTGATAGCATCAAGGCATATAATTCGTTTATCGCGGGTACCAATAATAATGTTGTGGTCAAATAAAGTGGGGCTCGAAATTATCCAGTGGTCTGTTGAATATTGCCATATTGGCTTACCGGTGTATTTATTTACAGCATAGATCTTGCCATCCATGCTGCCAAAAATTACCATTTCTTTATATACCAGAGGACTGCTAAAAATCCAGTCGTCGGTTTTAAACTTCCATCGCTGAATACCATTGGTAATATTGATAGCATATAAATAAGTGTCGAAACTGCCAATATATAAAGTGTTCCCATCAATGCAAGGTGTTGACAAAACTTCTTTATGGGTACGATACCTCCATATTTCTTCAAAAGTGCGAGCATCTATGGCGTGAATATATTGACTATTGCTGCCAAAATAAAGAACTTGGTTGTAGGCAATAGGACTCGAACGAATACTGGATAAATGGCAAAACGAGTTTTTTATATTAAAATCTTTACTGTCGATAGTTTTAGCAATGTAACCAGTTCGATAAGGATTGTTTCTAAAAGTAGTTCCTGTTTCGCTGAATTGCGATTTCGATAACGATAAAATGGATTGAGTTATCTCGAAAAGTTGTTCTACCTGTAAAAGGCTAGTTTGCGTTTGCTGTATTACCAGACTTTTGTCCATATGCTGTTAATTCTTCGAGTTCCTTTTCGAGCTTTTGTTTTGTTTCGTTAAAGTAACGATCCCAATCATCTAATTTTATGATAAACTGATAGGTGGGCGATTGGATTATACTTTGATATTCGTTTTTTAATAAGGCAATATCGTGTTTGAGTTTTGATATTTTTGCTTTGAGCGATTTTTTAGTATCGATATTGGATATAGTTGCTTCTAATATGCCATTTTCGAGTTGTTGAAGTATGTTTTCTACTGTAGCAACGTCGTTTTCAAAATATGCTTTGTTTAATTGAACAAAAAGTTCTGCTGCTTGTGGTTTAACATCATCGTTAACAGCGTCGGGATGGCATAGTTTACTGGCTTTTCTGAATGCATATTGTAAGCGTTGTTTTGCCTCTTCGCCAATATTTCCAGCATGTTCGTGGGGTACTTGTTCCCAGTTTTTGCTAAATTGCTCGTATTGCTGTTTAGTTTTTTCGTGTTCATACTGGGCATCGGGGTTGCTATCGCGCATCGTTTCAAAAAGTTTTATGCGTTTTTGTAATATTTCGCTTATGATAAAACCTAATTCTTGGTAATAACGAATGCGAAATTGTGTAAGCATCTTGTCGGCTTCAGTTTTTTGAGTTGTTAGTACCAGAAATTGAGTTTGCAACATTTGGTAAGTAGTTTGAAGTCCTACAAAATCAATATTTTCGGTGTGTTCGGGCTTCTCCTGTTTATTAATGAGGCTTAAGCAACAGGTATGTGCCTCGCTGTAATTTGCTTTTTTAATAAGTTCGTAAAGTTTTTGTATTTCGGTGTTATCTTGAAAAAACAATAAAGATTCTACTTCTTCCAATGCCTCGGAGTATTTATGTGCATTGAGCAGATGCAATATAGTTTGCAGGCGTTTATACATAATGTTTTTTGTTAAGAAAATGCTTGGAATCGCCCCATTCGCCATAACCAATTTCTCCACCGGCAAATTTTATACGCATTTCAAGACATTTAATACAATCTTCTGCATCTTCGTCGCTGCATGGTTTGTTTTCGTACAGAAAATATTTATCGCGATATTTTCGTGGTGTTATGTTAGGCATAATAATGTTGGCTCCAATCGTTATAGCTTTTTCTCGTCCAATGGGATCGATTGCTTGCAAGGCTGTAGTAGATGCAATGTTTATGTATTTCATCATAATACGTAAGATGGCTATCATTTTAAGGGTAAGGTCGTAACGTTCTTCTAAAGGCATAAGGGTATTACGAAGTTCATAGAGAGGTGTTTCAGCGTGTTCAATATAGGGTCCCATACCACACATGTCTATGTCGAGTTCTTTCATAAACAGCAGATCAGAAGCTAAATCGTCGAAGGTTTGATACGGTAGTCCAATCATAACACCGGTTCCAACCTGATAACCCACTTTTTTGAGCTTTAAAAGAGCATTCTTGCGAATTTCGTAATTGTGTAATTGATCGTTAGGATGAATTTTTTGATATAAGTCTTTATTGGAAGCTTCGATACGTAATAAATAACGATGTGCTCCTGCTTCGTACCACTCGCGGTAAGTTTCTTCCGATTGTTCGCCTAACGAAAGGGTAATTCCTAACTTACCATGGGATAATGTTTTTATTTGTTTTAATAATTCGGTTATATGATGAACATATTGTGGCGAGCTTATTTCACCAGCTTGTAAAACAATGCTGCCATAATTTTTCTCGTAGGCAAAACGGGCTGCTTCTAATACTTCTTCATCGCTAATGGTATAGCGTTCAACTTTTTTATTATCACGACGAATGCCACAATAATAACAGTTTTTAGCACAAACATTCGAATATTCGATAAGTCCTCTGAAATATACTTTTTTGCCAATGTAGGTTTCTTTTATTTCTTTCGATTTTTCGAGAAGATAGGCACGATCGTCGCCTTTGCATTGAAGCAAAAGTGCAATATCTTCTTTGGATGCTTGACCGGTTTGAATAAGTTGATCAATTATAGATCGCATATTATTTTTTTATTCAGCAAAGATAAAATAATATTTTAATCTTTTCAATACTTAAATGTCATAAATAATTTAAATGTTCAAAGGCTATTATAAAAAAGAGGCTGTCCTTTTGAGACAGCCTCCTCATTTTATTGTTGAAAAATGTTTTATTTAACTTCTTCAAAGTCAACGTCGGTAACTTCTGAGTCTGATTTTGTATGATTGGTATTGTTTTGATTTTCTGCGTTAGGTTGCTGAGCTCCAGTATTTTTGTACATTTCTTCGCTTGCTTTATGGAATATTTCGTTTAGTTCATTCATAGCTTTATCAATACGGTCGAGGTCTTCGCTCTTATGTGCATCTTTAAGTTTTTGAATAGCAGCTTCAATCTGTGAACGTTTGTCGGCCGGAATTTTATCTCCAAACTCTTTTAGTTGCTTTTCAGTTTGGAAAATAAGGCTATCGGCAGCATTGAGTTTATCGATTTTTTCTTTGAATTTGCGGTCTGCTTCGGCATTCGCTTCGGCTTCAGCTTTCATGCGTTTAATTTCGTCTTCGGTTAATCCTGATGAAGCTTCGATGCGGATGCTTTGTTGTTTACCGGTAGCTTTATCTTTAGCCGATACATTTAAAATACCGTTAGCGTCGATATCGAACGTAACTTCAATTTGTGGAACTCCTCTTGGTGCGGCGGGTATGCCATCGAGGTGGAAACGTCCTATGGTTTTGTTTTGGCTTGCCTGTGTGCGTTCTCCTTGAAGTACATGTATTTCAACGGAGGTTTGATTATCGGCTGCAGTTGTAAAAGTTTCAGTTTTGCGTGTGGGAATTGTTGTATTGGCTTCGATGAGTTTTGTCATAACGCCACCAAGGGTTTCGATACCTAGTGATAGAGGTGTAACGTCGAGCAATAATACATCTTTAACTTCGCCAGTGAGAACGCCACCTTGAATGGCAGCACCAACAGCTACTACTTCGTCGGGGTTTACTCCTTTAGAGGGTGTTTTACCAAAGAAATCTTCTACTACTTTTTGAATAATAGGCACGCGGGTTGAACCACCAACTAAAATAACTTCGTCAATATCTTTAGGAGTTAATCCGGCATCTTTTAAAGCTTTTTTGCAAGGTTCAATGGTTTTTTGAACCAAATCGTCGATAAGTTGTTCGAATTTTGAACGTGTGAGTGTTTTTACAAGGTGCTTAGGAACGCCATCAACGGGCATGATATAGGGGAGGTTAATTTCAGTAGAGCTTGAACTTGAAAGTTCGATTTTAGCTTTTTCGGCAGCTTCTTTCAAGCGTTGAAGTGCCATGGGGTCTTTACGTAAATCTATACCTTCGTCTTTTTTAAATTCTTCGGCGAGCCAGTCAATAATACGTTGGTCAAAGTCGTCGCCCCCAAGGTGTGTGTCGCCATTGGTGCTTTTTACTTCAAAAACGCCATCGCCGAGTTCAAGAATGGATATGTCGAATGTACCGCCACCGAGATCGTAAACAGCGACTTTCATGTCGCGATTGCGTTTGTCGAGACCATAAGCCAGGGCAGCAGCGGTTGGCTCGTTAATAATACGACGAACGTTAAGACCTGCTATTTCGCCTGCTTCTTTTGTAGCTTGACGTTGTGCATCGTTGAAATAAGCTGGAACTGTAATTACAGCTTCGGTTACTTCTTGTCCTAAATAATCTTCGGCAGTTTTTTTCATTTTTTGTAAAATCATTGCCGAAATTTCTTGGGGAGTATATGTTCTGTCGTTAATTTTTATTCGAGGTGTGTTGTTTTCACCACGAACTACTTCGTAAGGAACGCGAGCTATTTCGTTAGAAACTTCGTCAAAGCGATTTCCCATAAATCGTTTAATGGAGTAAATCGTTTTTTTAGGATTGGTAATAGCTTGACGCTTAGCAGGGTCGCCTACTTTACGTTCGTTATTATCTAAAAATGCTACAATCGATGGAGTAGTACGTTTTCCTTCGCTATTGGGTATAACAACTGGATCGTTGCCTTCCATCACTGCAACACAAGAGTTTGTTGTTCCAAGGTCTATGCCTATAATTTTTCCCATAATATAAAATATTTAAAGTTTGCTGGTAAATAACAAGCTTAATGCCAAGTAATAAAAAAACATAAAAAGTGAAAAAATGGCAGATTATTTAAAAAATTTCTGTCAGATTATGGAAATAGTTGCCAATTTAATTGAACTTCAGAATAAGGTGCAAATTTTAAATCTTTAGTAATGGTACCCATCGAAAGAGAATCGATCGTTCTTCCTGCTAATGGCTTGCCTATTTCATATTTAGTATATCGGGATGTAAATAAACCAATTCCATTATTAATATTACTAAAGCTGGGTTTATCCATCGAAAGGCTTGTGCTAGGGGCGCTTACTTGCATGTAGGCGTATAAATCATTACTTCCAGCATAAGTAATAATTTGAATACTACTTTGTGCAGGAATTCTTTTAATAACCTGATTATTGGATTTTATATTGTTTTTAACTGCTTCATAAAAACTTATCGATGGGTATTCAATGTTAATGATTTCATCACCATATATGGTATTTGTTGTAAATGTGTTAAGTTTTATGTCAATGTAATGTTTAGTGGTATCGGTTGAAGTTAATTCGTAGTAAAAAAATCTTAATACAGGTTGAATTAAACGAGCATTAGCAGGTGTTTTTATATTAAATTTAAAATATGTGGAAGTAAATGATATTTGTGGCGGTACATTTTGAAGTGAGAAATTTCCAATCATTTTGGTTTCAGCGTTTACAATTTTTTCATCTATTAAAATATTAAGCTTATAGGTAGCATCGGTATTTAATGGAGTGTTGGTAGCGAAATAATAATTTTTTTGATAAGCAAAAATTCCGCTGTCGCGTGCAATTGACGAATCTTTTTGTAAATTTATGGTACGATTCAGATTACCGTTAATCCACTCTTCTAATTTAACAATAATAGGTTTTTGGTAATAAATCGAATCGGCGATTTGCGCCATTTGATATGCATTCCCTTCGCCAAGAAATGATTTTGAAACACGAATTATTTGGATAGAATCGTTGGCATTTAATAAACCATATACAATAGTATTATCTTTCCAACGATCAAAAATATCTAAATCGTTGTTGCACTGGTAAAAAATAAAAGGTAATAGAAGTATAAAAAAGAATATTTTTAACGACGGTCTAATATATCGTATTGATATATAATGCGATATGTAAATTAAATTTTTCATTGCTATTTCGTAAAAAAAACTGAACTTTGTGGCAAAGATATAAATTATATTTCAATGAACTTTCCAACTGTAAAAAAAGTAACAACGCATGTACTTGCCGAAATGAAATTGCGTGGTGAAAAAATATCGATGCTTACAGCATACGATTATTCAATGGCGAAAATTCTTGATAGTGCAGGTATCGATGTTATTTTAGTTGGCGATTCGGCTTCGAATGTAATGGCAGGTTACGATACGACTATTCCTATAACCCTCGATGAAATGATATATCATGGTGCATCGGTTGTAAGGGCAGTTAAAAGAGCGTTAGTTGTGGTAGATTTGCCTTTTGGTACCTATCAGGGAAATTCAAAAGAGGCACTTAATTCAGCTATTCGAATTATGAAAGAAACGGGTGCCGCCGCTGTAAAACTCGAAGGAGGTGAAGAGATTAAAGAAAGCATTCAGCGAATTTTGTCGGCTGGCATACCCGTTATGGGACACCTTGGACTTACACCTCAAAGTATTCATAAATTTGGAACATTTGTTGTTAGAGCTCGCGAAGAGCAAGAGGCTAAAAAGCTTATGAACGATGCTCAAATACTTGATGAATTAGGATGTTTTGCAATTGTACTAGAAAAAATACCAGCACAATTAGCTACTAATGTAGCTAAAACTGTAAAAACACCTGTTATTGGAATTGGTGCGGGTGGAGGAGTCGATGGGCAAGTATTGGTTTTACATGATATGCTGGGCATTACAACAGAGTTCTCGCCACGTTTTTTAAGACGTTATCATAACCTTTTTGATGAAATTAAAAATGCGGTTGGTAGATATATTTATGATGTTAAAACACAAGATTTTCCAAATGAAAAAGAACAATATTAAAGATGTTCGATCATAATAATATACTTTTTGAAGATAATCATATTATAATTATTAATAAGGAGTCGGGGCAGTTGGTTCAGCCCGATAAAGAAGAAAACCAATCGCTCGAAGAAGAAATAAAAAATTACATAAAAGAACGCGATCGGAAACCTGGAAATGTGTTTTTAGGTGTTATTCATCGAATTGACAGACCTGTTAGTGGAATTGTATTATTTGCTAAAACTAGCAAAGCCTTGGCACGACTTAATCAAATGCAACAAGAACGAAAAATTATAAAAATATACTGGGCTATTACAGCCAATATTCCAGACCAAACTAAAGGCACACTTGAACACTATATAGTACGAAACGAGAGTAAGAATATTTCGTATGTAAGAAAAAAAGAAAACAAAAATGCAAAATTGGCAGTGTTAAACTACGAAATTATAGGCAAATCCGATTTGTATTATCTTTGGAAAATAGAGCTATTAACGGGCCGACATCATCAAATTCGTTGTCAGTTAGCACATATTCAGTGTCCTATTCGTGGCGATGTAAAATATGGTTTCCCTCGTTCTAATCACGATAAAAGTATATCGCTTCATGCAAGAAGCATACATTTTTTACACCCTATTTCTAATAAGGAAATATCGATAGTAGCACCCGTTCCAAATGAAAAATTATGGAAAATATTTGAAAAATCTGTTAATGACTGATTTAAAATAAAATGCCATGATTGATTTAAAACGTGTTTTGTTTTCAACAATTTTATGTTAATAAATTGTTAAGTGTCTATAAGCCAAATAAATGAAATTTTTGCTTGTATTAAAAGCTAGTTTGCATTATTCTGAAAATCAAAAACATATGTCAGCATACTTTAATTGTTAATATTGTTGTTAAAAACTAAATTAGCATAAAATATATAAATGATATAATTTGCTCGACGAAAATTCTAAAGCTATTCAACTGAAAATAATAATAGTAATAATATAAAATGGAAACACTTGTGGACAAAAAAGTCATGACAAAAAACGAAATTGCTCAAAATGAGTCTCTTACTGTTTATTCTTTCGATGAAGCTTATCAAGGTGCACTCGATTATTTCAAAGGTGATGAGCTTGCTGCCAAGGTATGGGTTACAAAATATGCCTTAAAAGATTCATACGGAAAAATTTATGAACGAAGCCCAGAAGATATGCATTGGCGCATCGCAAATGAAATAGCACGTATCGAAAAAAAATATCCTAATCCTATGTCGGCGCAAGAAGTTTACGAACTATTAAAAGATTTTAAATACATTGTGCCGCAAGGAAGCCCGATGTCTGGTATTGGCAATAATTTTCAGATAGCATCATTATCAAATTGTTTTGTAATAGGGATGGAAGGGAATAGCGATTCGTACGGTGGGATTATGAAAATCGACGAAGAGCAAGTGCAACTTATGAAACGTAGAGGAGGGGTTGGACACGATTTAAGCCACATTCGTCCTTCGGGAAGTCCTGTGCTAAATAGTGCACTTACTTCTACAGGTTTGGTGCCTTTTATGGAACGTTATAGCAATAGCACGCGCGAAGTTGCACAAGATGGACGTCGTGGTGCACTTATGCTTACGGTATCAATCAAACATCCCGATGCTGAGAGCTTTATTGATGCTAAACTCGAACAAGGAAAGGTTACAGGAGCAAATGTTTCTGTAAAGATTGACGACGAGTTTATGCGAGCTGCCATAAACGGACAAAAATATATTCAACAGTATCCGATTGATAGTCCCAATCCCAAATATACCAAAGAAATAGACGCTGCTATGCTTTGGCGAAAAATAATACACAACGCATGGAAATCTGCTGAGCCTGGAATACTTTTTTGGGATACCATTATTCGTGAATCTGTAGCTGATTGTTACAAAGATTTGGGCTTTCGAACAGTGGCCACCAATCCATGTGGTGAAATTCCGTTGTGTCCTTACGATAGTTGCCGCTTATTAGCGATTAACCTATATGGTTATGTTGTAAATCCATTTACTTCTGCTGCATTTTTTGATTTCGATTTATTTAAAAAACATGCTCATGCAGCTCAACGTATAATGGATGATATTATAGACCTTGAACTTGAAAAAATCGATGCTATTTTGCAAAAAATAGATAGCGACCCCGAATCGGATGAAGTAAAACGAACCGAACGCCAATTATGGGAAAAAATTAGAATAAAAGCCATTCAAGGACGTAGAACCGGTATCGGTATTACAGCAGAAGGTGATATGCTTGCTGCACTTAATCTTCGTTATGGTAGCGATGAAGCTATTGATTTTTCTGTAAAAGTTCATAAAACACTGGCTATCGAAGTATATCGTTCATCGGTTTATACGGCTAAAGAACGTGGACCATTCCCAATTTACGATACTAATCGTGAGAAAGATAATCCATTTATAAATAGAATAAAAGAAGCAGACCCCGAACTCTATAAAGAAATGACGCGTTATGGTCGTAGAAATATTTCTTTATTAACGATAGCACCAACTGGTTCAACAAGCATTCTTACACAAACAACCTCGGGCATAGAACCCGTTTTCAGGCCTGTGTATAAACGTCGTCGCAAAGTTAATCCAAATGACAAAAATGTTAAAGTAAGCTTTGTTGATGAAGTTGGCGATTCATGGGAAGAATATGTAGTATTTCATCATAAATTTATTACATGGTTAGAGCAGAATGCTTACGACTTAAATGAAGTTTATCAATATAACGATGAAAAGTTAGACGAATTAGTTAAGAAATCACCTTATTATTTGGCAACTGCAAATGATGTAGATTGGGTTGCAAAGGTAAAAATGCAAGGCGAAATTCAAAAATGGGTCGATCATTCTATTAGTGTTACAGTAAACCTACCTGAAGAAGTTACCAAAGAAATTGTTGCAAAAGTATATGAAACAGGCTGGGAAAGCGGTTGTAAAGGAATTACGGTTTATCGCGAGGGCAGCCGTTCGGGGGTTTTAATTTCTAAAGATAATAAAAATAAAAATGCACAGCCCAATACATTACCATTCGAAATAAAAAAACGTCCTAAAATGCTAGAAGCCGATGTGGTTCGTTTTCATAATAATAATGAAAAATGGGTCGCTTTTATAGGCCTTTTAGATGGTAAACCTTACGAAATATTTACAGGGATAGAAGACGAAGACGTACTTGTAATACCTAAGTCGATTAAAAAAGGATATATCATTAAAAATAAGGACGAAGAAGGACAAACACGTTACGATTTTCAATATGTCGATAAACACGGATATAAAACTACAATCGAAGGTTTATCGCGTATGTTCGATAAGGAATTTTGGAATTATGCGAAATTAATTTCGGGAGTTTTACGGTATGGTATGCCTATTACCGACGTCATCAATCTAGTTGGCTCTTTGCAATTAGATAGCGACAATATCAATACATGGAAAGCAGGTGTTGAAAGAGCATTAAAGAAATATATTCCCGATGGTGCAAAGCCCAAAAAAGGTGCTATTTGTCCAAATTGTGGTCAAGATGCATTGGTATATAAAGAAGGATGCTTAACGTGCTCGCATTGTGGTTATTCTAAATGTGGATAATGTTTAAATTTAAGGGTTAAATGCCATGTAAAAGGGGGGCTGTTAATCGCAGTCCCTTTTTTTGTAAAAAAATCAAAAAAAATTTGTCAAATAAAAAAAAACAATCTATATTTGCACCCGATTTTGTTCTAACTAGTATTGTCCGATGGTGTAATGGTAGCACTGCAGATTTTGGTTCTGCCTGTCCAAGTTCGAATCTTGGTCGGACAACGTGCTGTCCCGTTGTGTAATGGTAGCACAGCAGACTCTGGATCTGTTAGTCGGGGTTCGAGTCCCTGCGGGACAACGGGAAGTTTAAAAAAATAAAAAATAGGCTGTCTCTAAAAAGGACAGCCTATTTTTTATTATACAGAATCTGGTAATTAGAGTTTAACAAATGGTAAAGTATAATTTTTCTCAGCATTAATAATTTTAACTATATATATACCTTGTTTTAAATTCGATATGTCAATTTTACTGATTGATGATTGTTTTTTCAAGTTTAGAATGGTTTTACCCGTATAATCCATTATTTCTATCGAATTGTTAAAAGTATCGGGAGTGTTTATTGTTAAATAATCTGTGCAAGGATTAGGATATAAATAAATTTGATTTAAAAAAGACGAATTGACCTGTAAGGTTGTAATGGTTACGGTTTGCGATATGGTATCGCTTCCACATTCATTGCTAACAATTAAATATACGGTATATGTGCCCGTTGCCATATAGGTATGAGTTGGATTTTCGGTAGTATCGCCCACTATGTAAGGGAAAAAGTCGGAATCGCCAAAAAACCATTTCCAACTAGTAGCATCGGTAGAGGTGCTGGTAAAATTAACAGTAGCATCGGTTTGGGTATAGGTAAACGAAGCAACAGGGATATTTCCCGGACATTGTAAATCTATCGTTAATATTATCGTGTCGTTTCCACAATCGTTCGTTGCTATTAAAGTTACGTTGTAGCTACCATATTGCGTATAAATATGAGTGGGATTGGCAGTAGTATCGCTTGGCATAAGAGGAAATAACTCATCGCCAAAATACCAACCATAACTAACAGCGTCAACAGATTGATTGGTAAAACTAACTTCTAAACCATTGTTGGTGTATGTAAAAGCAGCATGGGGCATGTTTCCAGGACATATTATTGAAATAGTGTCGCGAAGGGTATCGGTTATACCACATGCATTATACGATATAAGTGTTACAACATAGTCGCCGTATTGAGCATAGTTGTGGGTTGGATTGGTAGTAGTATCACCTTGCGATAAAGGTGGAGGCAATAATTCATCACCAAAATACCAAACATAATGGGTTGCATCGGTCGAAGTATTTGTAAAAGTTACATCGTGAGCATTTTGAACAAATGTAAATGATGAATGAGGAGCACCTGTACACACATCGATGGTAATATCAAACGAAGTTTGAGGTGTTGTAAGGTTTATACTTGAAACAATAATATAATAAGTATTGCCCGAAGTTAGGTTAACTGTTAAAGAAGGATTTCCTGTGATTGAATTGCTATTGGCAATACATTGTACATTGGCATCATCGGGGCATAGATCGGTTACAAATAAACCAACGGCGGGCGAGGTATTCGACAAAGCAATGTGGTAATCACCATCAACAGAAGGAGTAAAAGAAAATACATAATCTTTACCCGACATGTAATTACTAAGACCAGAACCACTACAGGGTAGCGAATTGTAGGTGGTTCCAATAGTAGTTAAACTACTTGCTGAATAAGGAACCGAACTTATAACATTGGCTTCAGAGCAGGTACTACCCGTTTGAGCATAAATACTACTTATAAAAGTTGTTAAAAAGAATAAGGTAAATAATTTTTTCATAGCAAAAAAGTTTTTAATTATTGGCAAAAATAGTATTTTTTTCAAATATAGCCTAATTTATTTTATATTAAATCTTGTAAATTATGTGTATAAAAATAATTTTACAAAATAAAATATAAATGAAAAAAACTATTGTTCATTTAAAAAAAAAGTTATAGTTTTGTGAATTAACATTAAAATTTAGTTTATATGAAAAAACTCTTTGTTATTGTAATTGTAGCAGTTTTTGCTTTTAGTTCTTGTGGCAAATATGAAGAAGGTCCTGCCTTTAGTTTAGCTTCTAAAAAGTCGCGTGTAGTAAATACATGGGTATTAGACAAAGAATTTGTTAATGGACAAGAAGTTACATTAACAGCCGATCAAAAAGATGATTATATTGAATTTACTAAAGATGATAAAGTAAAAATTACTTATGTATCAGGAAGCCAGTCTACTACTGTTGAAGGTACTTGGGAATTTGATGATAAAAAAGAACATTTGATTATTAAATTCTCATATACTTATTTGGGACAAACCATTACAGAAACACAAACGGCAAAAATTCTTCGCTTAAAAAGCAATGAAATGTGGTTAGAAGAACAAGATGGTAATGATACTTATAAATATTATTACGTAAGCAAGTAAAAATTTTTTAGGTTATTAAACGGAGGCTGTTAATAATTTAACAGCCTTTTTTTGTTTTTAGCTTTGTATAAGAAAAAAAATACTTAATTTTATGCCCAACTTTTAAGTATAAAGAAATTATCCGCAATATGAGAAAAGGAATATTATTTATTTTATTGCTAATAATAGCAAAAGCTTCATTCCCACAAGCCAAAGAATATCAAAAAGGTGAAGAAGCTTTTATGTACGAAGAGTACTGGACAGCTATAGAACACTTTAAAGTTGCATATTCAAAATACAACGACCCTGTTAAAAAAGCTGAACTAGTATATAAAATTGGTCTATGTTATAGAAATCTTCATGAATCGAAAGAAGCTGAACTATGGTTTAAAAAAGCGATAAAGGTAAAATATCCCGATCCCTTAGCCGTACTATATTATGCCGACGCTCTAAAAATGAATGGGGCATTCGAAGAAGCTATCGTTGAATATCAGAATTATGGGAAATTAGTCCCGGGTGATAAAAGAGCCGAGCTTGGAGTAAAATCGTGCCAATTAGCGGCCAAATGGATAAATAAACCAACACGCTATGCCGTAGAAAATATGGCTTTCTTTAATTCAAAAGATCAGGATTTTAGTCCTGTATTTGCAAAAAAGGATTACAAAGTATTATATTTCACATCGAATCGATCGGGTTCAACCGGCGATCAAATACATGCTCGCACGGGAGCTGGATTCATGGACTTATGGGAAACTTCGGTTGATAGAAAAGGAAAATGGAGCGAACCCAAACCAGTTGAAGGTGCCGTTAATACACCCGACGATGAAGGTGCATCTTCATTAAATTTAAAAGGAAACACACTTTATTTTACACGCTGCGTTGTAAATAAAAAAATGGTTTTAGGTTGCAAAATATATGCATCCGAGCGCAAAGGAGTTAATTGGGATATAGCTCAAGAAATTATGGTAAAAGGTGCTGTCGATAGCACTACTATTGGGCACCCATCTATTTCTGAAGATGAATGTACTTTATACTTTTCAGCTGATTTACCCGGAGGATATGGTGGTAGAGATATATGGATGATTAAACGTGATAAAAAAAGTGCTCCATGGAATCCCGAACCCATCAACTTAGGTCCTGAAATTAATACCCCTGGTTATGAAGTATTTCCGTATATTCGCAATAATGGAAAACTTTATTTTTCAAGCGATTATCATGTTGGTATGGGTGGACTTGACATATTTGAAGCTACTCCCGACTCAAAAACCGGAAAATATAAAGTAGTAAACTTAAAATACCCTATCAATTCCAATGCAGATGATTTTGGAATCATATTCGAAGGTGAAGCAGAACGTGGCTACTTCTCTTCGAACCGCAAAGGAGGCAAAGGTGGTGACGATATTTATATGTTCTATTTACCACCATTACAATTTACACTTAAGGGTTTTATTAAGGATTGTAAAACCGATGAACCTATTGTGGGTGCAAAAATAATACTTAAAGGAAGTGATGGAACCACAGTCGAAGGCCTTAGCGAAGCCGATGGTTCATACAAATTTAATTTAAATGCTAATACCGATTATCAAGTTCTAGCATCTAAAGAAAAGTATCTAAATGGCAATGCCGGAGAATCGACAAAAGGATTAGAAGAAAACAAAGAATTTAATGTCGATATTTGCCTTGAAAGTGTTAAAGAACCCATTGAACTACCCAATATTGAGTATGATTTAGGGAAATGGGATTTGCGTCCAGAATCGATGGTGTCGTTAGATAAATTAGTTGAAACTTTGAATAATAATCCCAACATTGTTATTGAATTAGTTTCACATACCGACTTTCGTTCCGATGATAAATTTAACTTAGAACTTTCGCAAAAACGTGCTCAATCGGTGGTTAATTATTTGATTGAAAAAGGTATAGAACCCGACCGCTTAATAGCTAAAGGATATGGCGAAACTAAACCCAAAACAGTTGATAAAAAAATGGCCGAACGTTATCCTGGCTTCTTAAAAGAAGGACAAGTATTAACTGAAAAATTCATAAAAACTCTTTCAACAGTAGAAGAACAAGAAGTTTGTCATCAATATAACCGTCGTACTGAATTTAGAGTTATACGCGAAGATTATGTCTCTAAAAAACAAAATACAACACTTCCACAAAACTTACCTACACCACCATCGAACGAAGAAAATAATCAAGAAAACGAATAAGTTTATTCTAATATAAGTAACGTTCCGGAAATATAATGCCGGAACGTTTTTTTATATCTAAATGAAAATGAAAAGTGGAAAATACAATAGCAGGGGAGTTAGCTCTCAAAAAGAAGATGTACATGCTGCGATTAAGCATATAAATAAAGGTTTATATCCTAATGCTTTTTGCAAAATATTGCCCGATTATATTTCAAATAATTATTCAAAAGGGATAATAATGCATGCCGATGGTGCTGGTACAAAATCAGCACTCGCTTATATTTATTGGAAAGAAACAGGCGATTTGTCAGTATGGAAGGGCATTGCTCAAGATGCGCTCATTATGAATGTTGACGATTTGCTTTGTGTTGGCTCAACCGGACCATTTTTAATATCTTCGACTATTGGTAGAAATAAAAATCTTATTTCGGGCGATGTAATTGCAGCTATTATTAATGGATTTAGTGCTGTAGTGGATGATCTCAATCATTATGGCATAGAGTGCCAACTGGCAGGAGGAGAAACAGCAGATGTTGGCGATTTGGTTAAAACTATTATAGTAGATTCTACTGTTTATACTTCTATCGACCATTCCGAAGTTATAGAAAACAAAATTCAGCCTAATGATGTTATTGTTGCATTTGCTTCATTTGGACAAGCTACGTACGAAAACGAATATAATAGTGGTATTGGCAGTAATGGGCTTACATTTGCTCGTCATGAAGTGTTGTCAAAAGAATATGCAAAAAAATATCCTGAAACATACGATCATTTAATACCCACTGATTTAGTTTATTCAGGACCATATAAAATTTTTGATACTTATCCAGATAGCACATTAAACGTAGGAAAAATGTTACTCTCACCAACAAGAACTTATGCACCACTTATGAAAATGATTTTAGAAAAATATCGTTCACAAATTCATGGCATTATTCATTGTACGGGTGGGGGACAAACCAAAGTATTGCACTTTATTGATAAATTACACATTGTTAAAGATAATTTGTTTGATATGCCCCCCGTTTTTAAGATGATTCAAAAAGCTACAAATACCGATTTAAAAGAAATGTACAGTGTTTTCAATATGGGGCATCGTCTTGAAATTTATACACCAGAAAATATAGCCCATGATTTAATATCTTTAGCAAAATCGTTAAATATCGATGCTAAAATAATTGGTTATTGCCAAAAATCAGAAACAAAAAAATTGACAATTAAAACAGTTGAACAGGAGTTTATATATAAATAATAGAGGTATGGCAGAAAATTTATTTATCGAAAAGTTAGAAGGCGTTCAATCGAAATTTTTAGAAATTGGCGAACAACTTACGAACCCCGAGGTAGTTGGAGATATAAAACGTTTCGTTGCATTAAATAAAGAGTATAAAGCAATGGAACCCATAGTTGCAGCTTATAAAGAATATAAAAATGTAATAAGCAACATCGAAGAAGCACGCAATATTTTATCTAATGAAAAAGACGATGAAATGCGTGAAATGGCAAAAATGGAGTTAGATTCATTGCTTAAACGTCAGGAAGAACTTGAATCTGAAATTAAGATTTTACTTTTGCCTAAAGATCCCCAAGATGCTAAGAATGCAATTGTTGAAATACGAGCTGGTACTGGTGGCGATGAGGCTTCGATATTTGCTGGCGATTTATTTAGAATGTATTCCAAATATTGCGAAAATAAACGATGGAAAATAGAAGTAAATAGCTTCACCGAAGGAACTGTTGGAGGATACAAAGAAATAATTTTCAAAATAATGGGTGATGGAGTTTATGGTATTATGAAATTTGAGTCGGGAGTGCATCGAGTTCAGCGAGTACCACAAACCGAAACTCAAGGAAGAGTTCACACTTCGGCTGCTACTGTTGCCGTATTTCCAGAAGCAGATGAATTCGATGTTCAAATAAACCCTAACGACATACGTAAGGATACTTTTTGCTCAAGTGGACCAGGCGGACAATCGGTAAATACAACTTATTCGGCTGTACGTTTAACACATATTCCTACAGGTATTGTTGTAAGCATACAAGACGAGAAATCGCAAATTAAAAACTACGAAAAAGCATTAAACGAACTACGTACACGTATTTATAATTTAGAATATCAAAAATACCTTGATTCCATTTCGGCTAAACGAAAAACCATGGTATCAACAGGCGACCGTTCTGCAAAAATCAGAACCTATAATTACCCTCAAAATCGTGTTACCGATCACCGAATAAATTTAACACTCTATAACCTCGATGCTATTATTAATGGCGATTTAGATGAGCTTATCAATCAACTTCAAATAGCCGAAAATGCAGAAAAATTAAAAGAAACTGAACAAATTTAAAATCCAATGAAATTAAATACCATTATTTCTGAAATAAAAAGAAAACAAAGCTTTTTATGTGTTGGACTCGATTCCGATTGGGCAAAAATACCTGCTTGTATAAAAACAACCAACGACCCTGTTTTTGAATTTAATAAAGCTATTGTTGATGCTACTTCTCAATTTTCAATAGCTTATAAGCCCAACATTGCATTTTACGAAGCTATGGGAATAAAAGGATGGCAGAGCCTTGAAAAAACAGTATTTTATATAAAAGAAAAATACCCCGAAATATTTATCATTGCCGATGCTAAACGTGGCGATATTGGCAATACATCAGCCCAATATGCCAAAGCATTTTTCGAAACAATGCCCTTCGATGCTATTACGGTTGCTCCATATATGGGAAGTGATAGTGTAAGCCCTTTTTTAAAGTTTGACGAAAAATTTGTTATTTTACTTGCCCTTACATCTAATACCGGTGCAAACGATTTTCAGTATTTTAAGCAAAATGATGAATATCTCTTTGAAAAAGTATTGAAAGAATCGCAAAATTGGGCAGGAAAAGAAAAAATGATGTATGTCGTAGGAGCTACACGTGCCGAAATGCTTACACAAGTTCGTAAAATTGTACCCGATCATTTTCTTTTAGTTCCAGGAGTAGGAGCTCAAGGAGGAAGTTTGCAAGAAGTAGCTAAATATGGTTTGACAAACGATGGTGGCTTAATCGTCAATTCTTCGAGAGCCATCATCTTTGCTAGTGCCGAATCAGATTTTGATAAAAAAGCAGCGGGTGAAGCGAAACAAGTTCAAGAAGAAATGCGTAAACTGTTGCAAGAAAAAAATATTTGTTAATCATTAATGAACGAGGATTTTCTCCAATTTTTATGGCAATACAGACTCTTTAACGAAGAGTTGCTCGTTTCTGATAAAGGAGAAAAAATTAAAATTATAAATATTGGAACAAAAAATTCCGATGCTGGACCTGATTTTTTTAATGCTCGAATTGTTTATAATTATGTCGAATGGGCTGGAAATATTGAAATACACAAAAATGCTTCCGATTGGAATAAACATAAACATCATCAAGATCAAACATACGACAATGTAATATTGCATATTGTATGGAATAAAGATACAGAAGTATATACAACCCAAAAAAGACAAGTATTAACGGTTGAATTACCTGTTTTGAATCATACCAAAAATGAGTATTTAAAACTATACGAAAACCATAAATCTATTGCATGTAGTGATAAAATTAAAAATTTAAATTTACCTATTACAACCTATTTGACTTCTTTAGCTATAGCTCGACTCGAAAAAAAATCCTCATTTATTTTATTTGAGTTAAAAGACAGCCATTATAATTGGGAAGAAACCTGGTACCGTGTACTGGCATATAGTTTTGGTTTAAAAGCTAATGCACAGGCATTTCTTATGTTAGCTAAAAGCTTACCCCTATCGCTAATTCAGAAAAATGTCGGAAATTTGTTGACTATCGAAGCTTTGTTTTTTGGACAATCTGGACTTTTACCGAGTGATTCAAACGATCCTTACGTTAACCAATTAATAGAAGAATATAAATATCAAAAAACAAAGTATAATTTAAAACCATTAACAGCTACCATCTGGAAATTTTCAAAAATTCATCCACCTTCATTTCCTACAATTAGAATTGCTCAGTGGGCAGCTTTTCTAAATAAACATGCAAATTCAATTACTCATTTTCTAAAAGTACAATCGCTTAAAAATTTATCTAAAATGTTTAATGTTACGCCATCCGAATATTGGCAAATACATTATCATTTTAATTCTAAAAGTAACAAAACTAAAATGAATCTTGGAAAAAGTTTTATTAATATTATTTTAATAAATAGCTTTTTCCCATTCGCATTTACCTTTAGCAAAGAAAGGCTAAACAATGAACTTAGCGATTGGGTGCTCGATATGCTCGAAGAAATGCCCCCCGAGAAAAATCATATAATAAAAGACTGGATAAATGCCGGCATTGAACCTCAAAATGCTTTTCAATCTCAAGCTTTATTGCATTTATTCGAAAATTATTGTAAACCACGATTCTGTTTACGTTGCAATATAGGTACTTACATTCTTTTACAAACTAAATCTCTTGTTTAATATGAATTTTAAACGTTTAGTGGGGTGGTTGCTTTTAGTTTTTAGTATAATTATTTTAGGTATTATAGGTTATAGAGTACTTGAAGGATATTCGTGGATTGATAGTATTTACATGACCATTATAACTATAGGAACAGTTGGATTTAGGGAAGTGAAGCCACTTTCTGACAATGGAAAAATATTTACTTCAATTCTTATTATTTCAAGCCTTATTTCAATGGGCTTATTTGTAACAGCTTTAACAAAATATTTTTTTGAAGGATATTTAGGCACGTATTTTACAAAGAAAAAAATAATAAAAATGATATCAAATTTACAACATCATGTTATCGTTTGTGGCTTTGGCCGTAATGGACGAGAAGCCGTACATGAATTATTAAAAAATCATGAAAAAGTAGTAGTTATAGAAAAATTTCCTCCCAAAAACGAAGATTTAAAACTAGATGGCTTGTTTTTTATTGAAGGTGATGCAACCCAAGAAGAAACACTACTGAAAGCAAATATAATAAACGCAAAAGCCATTATTACGGCAATGCCAAACGATGCTGATAATCTTTATGTAATTCTATCTGCCCGTGAACTAAATCATAATGTATTAATTATTAGTAGAGCGAGCGATGAACATGCTATCAAAAAATTGAAACATGCTGGAGCAAAAAATGTTATTATGCCCGATAAAATAGGAGGCATTCGAATGGCCAAATTGGTATTTCAACCCAATGTGGTTGATTTTGTTGAACAAATTTTGCAACTAAAGGGGAATGTTAAGATAGAAGAAATAGTTTGTACTAACGATTTTTATTTTCAAAAATCAATTCGCGAACTCGATGTTCGAAATTCCGTTGGAACTAATATATTAGGTATGCGACGAAAAGATGGGTCGTACTTAGTAAATCCTAGTGCCGATACCCTAATTCATGAAGGCGATGCTATTTTTGTTCTCGGTACTCACGACCAAATTACCTTGCTTAAAAAGCTATTGCAAAAATGAAGGTACAGCCCAAAAAACATTTAGGTCAGCATTTTTTGCATGATAAAAACATAGCTTATAAAATTGTAGATATTTTGACCGATGCACCCACTATTATTGAGATAGGAGCGGGTATGGGTATATTATCGTCAATTTTACAAGAAAAATTTGGGACTAAGGTCTTATATTTCGATGTAGATAAAGAATCTATAAAGTTTTTAATCGATGAATTAAAAATACCCGAAAAACAAGTTTTTTTGCAGGATATTCTTGCTTACGATTTTTCAAAACAAACTAACTCTATTCATATTATTGGTAATTTTCCTTATAATATCAGCAGTCCTATCTTTTTTAAAATTCTTGAGCATAAAAATAAGATTGATCAAGTGGTTTGTATGATCCAAAAAGAAGTAGCACAACGTATAGCAACGAGCGAAGGATCGAAAACTTACGGGATTTTAAGTGTATTATTACAAGCCTTTTATGATATTAAATATCATTTTACCGTCAACGAAAATGTATTTACGCCTCCACCAAAAGTAAAATCGGCAGTTATTGAACTTAAAAGAAATAATGTAAACAATATTGACTGTAGTGAAGAGCTATTTTTTAAAGTAGTAAAAACAGCCTTTAACCAACGTAGAAAAATGCTTTCGAACAGTTTAAGCTCCATTATTTCAAAAGAAGATATTCCAACTCAATATGGTAATAAGCGACCCGAACAAATGTCAGTAAAAGACTTTATTGATTTAACGAAACAAATAGAGCAAATATATTTTAGGGAGTAAGTGATAGCAATTAAAAAAATATAATTAAGAGCTGATAAGAAAAAGATTAAATATAGGTAAGTTAGTTTTTGATATTTTTGTTAAATATTCGTTGAGTTAAAGGAATTATTTATATTTTTGCCGTGAATTTTAAATGAATGGAAAATAATTCAAATCACTTTTTTTCTGCTTTTTGGCTCTTAGAACTATATCGCTCAAATAAGAGAATATTACACATAGTTTTAATGAGTGCTATTGTGATATTTTCTATTCTCGCTATTATTTTACCTTCAGAATACAGAGCTACCGTTATATTATTTCCGGCAAGCAATGAGTCCGCTAGTCATACATTATTATCTGTAAATGAAAGTTCAAAAGGTTTAAGTCGATTTGGCGAAACCGAAGAAGTGGAATATTTTTTACAAGTTCTATATAGCGATCAAATAAAAGATTATATTACTAAAAAATTCAATCTATACGAACATTATGGTATTGATACTACTTCTCGCTATCCGAAAACCAAATTAACCGACAAGTGGGAAAACAATATTTCATATCGTAAAACTGAATTTCTTTCAATTGAAATTGAAGTTTTTGATAAAGACCCCGAAACAGCCGCAAAGATTGCTAATACAATAGCAGATTATTCAGATACATTATATAACAAGATAAAACACGAGCGAGCCATAAAAGCATTTGAAATTGTTAAAAAAGAATATTTTGATGCATTAAATGAAATTCAAAAAATGCAAGATTCTTTACAAAAACTTAGGGAGTTGGGGGTAGTTAATTACGAGGCACAAAGTGAGGTTTATAGTGATGCCTATGCACAAGCCTTAGCCAAAGGCAATAAAGAGGGGGCGAAGGCTATCGAAGAAAAATTTAAGATTCTTGCTCAATACGGCGGAACGTATCAAATGTTCGATGAGATATTAATAAACGAATCAAAACGTATCAGTGAACTAAAACAAAAATACCTCGAAGCCAAAGTCGATGCTGAGCAATATATACCCTATAAGTTTATCGTTAGTAGAGCCGAAGTACCCGAAAAAGCTTATTACCCAATACGCTGGCTTATTGTTCTGGGAGGAGTTTTATCTACTTTAATTTTAACAGTTTTTTTGTTGGCTTTTTTAAGTCAAAAAAAAAAATCTATCAATCAAATGGACTAATGTGTTATGGCAAAAAATAAAAATACAAATCAATACATACGAACTTTTTAATTACGACGGTATGGAAAAATTATTTAATAACAAATCGCTTTTTCAACTAATTTCTAAGTGGAAATTACATCTAATTATTATTAGTATGGTGTCAATAGCTATAGGTGTTTTTATCTCTTCACCCATTGTTATTACACCTAAATATAAATCAACGGCAATTGTTTATCCGACTAATATTTCAGAATATTCTAAAGAGTCGACAACCGAGCAAATGTACCAAATTTTTATGTCAACGGATATAAAATTTAAAATGTTAGATGCATTTCAATTAGACAAGCACTACAAACTTAGCAAAAATGATCCTCTTTTTATTACTTATTTTTTAGATGAATTTAATAACAACGTTAGCATTTCTAAAACCGAATTCGAATCGGTACAAATTACCATTTACGATAAAGATCCTAAGGTAGCTTCTGATATGGTAGATAGCATGATCGCTTTTTATAATGATAAAGTTGCCGAATTGCATAAACGTAAACAAAAAGAAATGATCGAAATTATGTCTAAAGCAATGAACGATAAGAAGAAAGAAATAGATTCGGTCGAAAACAAATTAATAGAAATACGAACTAAATACGGAATATTAAATGTAACTACCCAAAGCATCGAAGCAACAAAAGGTATGATACAAGGAAATAAACAAGCAACTGAATTATATAAAAATTTAGAACAATATGCCGGAACTTATAAAGAACTAGATTCACTATCGTGGCATTTCCGCAAGGAATATATTAATTACAAATGGCAATACGAAAACGCATTACGCGAATATAACAAAAACATTACTTATGCGCAAGTAGTGCAATATCCTTTCCCAGCCGATAAAAAATCTTATCCTGTTAGATGGGCTATTGTTGCTCTTACATTAGTGGGTGGACTTATTATTTCTTTAATAGCCATTGCTTTAATAGAAAGTAAAAAACAAAAGACCAATACAGCCATTGAGCCTTAGTAAGCGAGATATTATTGGTGTTTATGTTGCTGTCTTAATGTTTTTGGCATTAAGTACCTATTTTGTTGCAAAAAACCAATTTGTTTTTTTATTAGCACCATTTGCTCTAGTTTTTTTGTTTGTCGCTATTTTTGCATTAGACAAATTGCTCCTATTTATTGTTTTTTCTACACCGATATCGTTACAATTGAGTGAATTTGTTTCGGGTCTTCCTATCAACATGTTTTTACCTACCGAACCACTTTTATTCGGAATATTATTATTATTTATACTTAAAATTATTGTTGGACGCGATATAGATATTTCTATACTTAAACATCCTATATCGATCATTATTTATATACAACTTGCTTGGATGTTATTAACAGCATTTACAAGCACCATGTTTTTTGTATCTATTAAGTATTTTTTAGCTCGTTTATGGTTTGTGGTTGGATTCTATATTTTAGCTGCTCATTTATTTAAAAATCAAAAAAATATTGGTAGGTATATTTGGCTTTATGTTTCTACCTTAATTATTGTAATTGGTTATGCTCTTTATCGTCAGTATCAGCATGGACTTTTCGATCAGCAATTTGCAAACAGTGCTCCCAATCCGCTATATAACGATCATACTGCTTATGCTGCCGCTTTGGCTATGATTTTGCCTTTTATGGTTGGACTACTTTTTTTAAAGCAATATTCTTATTGGCAAAAAATAGTAGCCTTTATTGTTTTATTTATAGTTATTGTTGGCTTAGTTTTTTCATACACTCGCGCAGCATGGTTGAGTTTGGTGGTGGCCTTTATTGCTTTTATTATACTGCTGTTTAAGATAAAATTCAGAACCATTGTCATTCTTTTGGTATCATTTGGTTTAATTTTATCGCTTATATGGACGCAACTAATTATGAAACTCGAACGCAACAAGCAAGATGCTTCGAGTAACTTTACTGAGCAGATACAGTCTGTTACCAATATTTCTACAGATGCAAGCAACCTCGAACGCCTAAACCGTTGGAGTTGTGCATACCGTATGTTTCTCGATAAACCTATATTAGGATGGGGTCCTGGTACTTATATGTTTAAATATGCACCTTATCAATTATCATATCAACGTACTATTATCAGCACGAATTTTGGTGAAGTAGGTAATGCACACAGCGAGTACCTTGGACCATTAGCAGAACAGGGAATACTTGGACTTGTTTTAATGTTGATACTTGTGTTTACAACACTTTATTATGCTGTTAATCTTTATCGAAAATCCACCGAGCGTAATGTTAAGATTATTATATTGTCGGCAACTATTGGTCTTATAACTTATTATGTACACGGATTGTTGAATAATTTTCTCGATACCGATAAACTTTCGGCTTTGTTCTGGGCTTATACAGCCATTATTGTAGTTTTTGACATTCAATACAGAAATCAAACTCAATTAAAAGATTTGACAAATTCTCAAAAATAGGTTAACTTTACATGTTGAAACCTATTTCTACTATTATGCGAACAAAAACATTATTTTTAATTATTGGTATTTCTTTTCTAGTATTACCAATATTTTCACAAACATCTTACGAACAATTAAAAAATAAAATTGATACTATAAAAATTGATTCTACAACATTCGGAGAAGTTTATGGAACACAACTCGACGAAATTTTTATGGATATGAAGCAAATTAACAATGCTCTTACTCTAAAAAGCGACTCCCTTACCAAAGTAATTGCTAATATGCAAGATACCACATTGAAAAACGATTCAAAAAATAAACTATATTTTTATGCAGCTCTGGTACTAGCATTTTTAACTGTTTTATTTGCTTTGCTATGGTTCATATTTATGATGAAAGCCAATAAAAGAAAAAAAATATATCAAGAAACAAGCCTCGAAATAGGTAAATGCAAAGCAGAAATAGAAAAACTAAATGCTTATCTAGCTTCTGAAAAAGAACAACATCAATATGCCTTAGAAATGCTTGAAAATGAGAAAAATAAAGTAATTTCCGAATATAAACAGCTTATACAAAAATTAGAACAAACACAACAAACATTGCAACAAAAAGAAAATGAATTGACACAAGTAAAAACTACCTTTGAACAAACTATCGAACAATATAAGCAAGAAAAACAACATTTACAAAGCGAACTTTCGCAACAAGTAACTAAAAACGAGGAAACCGCATTAATTATAAACGAATTAAAAGAAAATGAGCGTGTCAAAAACGAACAAATCAACAACCTCGAAAGTGAAATCAAAAATTTAATACAGACAAAGGATAACCTGTTAGTTCAAATAGATGAACTCAAAAAAAATAGTGAAGATTTACAACAACAAATTATTGAAGCAAATTTAACCAAAGAAAAAGTGAACGAAGAATTGAAAAAGTTTGTTGAAGAGTTACAAACCATGCTGCCATTACCCAAACGATAAGATGCATTATTTTATTTTAAAAAGCATAAATATTTTTTTTATCATAACTATATAATTATTTTTACATTATTTTTGACAAAAAATTTGTATATGGAAAAGATAAAAGTTGCAATTAACGGGTTTGGAAGAATTGGACGTAATGTATTTAAAATTGCGTTAGAAAAACCAAATATTGAAATTATTGGTATCAACGATTTAACCGATACCAAAACTTTAGCTTATCTATTAAAATACGATTCTACACAAGGAAAGTATAACGAAACGGTATCTTACGACGATACACATATTATAGTAAACGGCAAAAAAATTAAAGTTACGGCAGAAAAAAGTCCAGCTCAAATACCATGGGTGACTAAACCCGATGTAGTAATTGAGTCAACCGGTAAGTTTGTGTCACGCGAGAGCGAAAAAGGTGGTTATGGCGACCATTTAAAAAATGGAGCGAAAAAGGTTTTACTTACTGTTCCTGCTAAAGACGAAATTGATCGAATGATTGTACTTGGTGTAAACGACCATGAATTGAAACCTACCGATTTGTGTGTTTCTAATGCTTCGTGTACCACCAATTGCCTTGCTCCTATTGTTAAAATATTAAACGACCATTGGGGCGTTGAAAATGGTTTTATGACCACCGTCCATGCTTATACCAACGACCAAATGATTTTGGATGCTCCTCATAAAGATCTACGTAGAGCTCGTGCCGCTGCTGTTTCGCAAGTGCCTACTACTACCGGTGCCGCAAAATCGGTTGGAAAGGTTATACCAGAATTAAAAGGTAAGTTAGACGGTATTTCTATTCGTGTTCCTACCCCAACAGGGTCTATTGTTGATTTTGTTGCAAACTTAAAAAAAGAAGCAACTAAAGAAGAAATAAATACAGCCATTAAAAAAGCATCAGAAACTACCATGAAAGGTATAATAGAATATTGTGAAGACCCTATCGTTTCTGTTGATATTATTCATAACTCTCATTCGAGTATTTTCGATGCATTAAGCACCATGGTCATTGGAAAAACTGTTAAAGTGCTTTCTTGGTACGATAACGAATGGGGTTATTCTAACCGTGTTGTTGACCTTATTGGTAAATTATTTTAAAAAAAATAAAAAAATATCAATAATAAAAGCTCGGCAATATTGTCGAGCTTATATTTTAATATAGGTACTTTCTTGAATTTGAATATAAATAATAAAAAAACTCAGTAATGAATGCGAACGATATTTTTAATATAAACAATTCACAAGCTTTTGAAAAAACTGCACTTAATGTTTTTAAATTGCAGTATGATTTATTACCCTTGTATCGTTCGTTTTGCGATAGTATTCAACGTACTCCACAGAATGTTAGCGAAATAAATCAAATTCCCTTTTTACCCATTCAATTTTTCAGAACTCACGAAATAAATATCAACCCATCATACGATATACTTTTTGAGAGTAGCGGTACAACACAACCCAATACCTCACGCCATTATGTTGCCGATAAACAGCTTTATAAAACAAGCTTTAAAAAAACGTTTGAATTGTTTTACGGACCTTCGGAAGATTTTGTTTGGTTGGCACTTATGCCATCTGTTTCCGAGCGTAAGCACTCATCGTTGGTATATATGACCGATTATTTTATCCGACATTCAAAACATTCTGAAAGTGGTTTTTATTTGAATAGACTCAACAAATTGTATCAAACCATTTTAACCTGTATTGAACAAAAAAAGAAAATCATTTTGTTGGGTTTGTCGTATGCTTTGCTTGATTTTGCCGAAAACTATTCGTTGCCGACATATGAAAATCTAATAGTGATGGAAACCGGTGGTATGAAGGGTAAACGTCCCGAAATGGTTCGTCAGGAATTGCATACTTTTTTAATAAAAGCACTTAATGTTACTAACATTCATAGTGAGTATGGAATGACTGAATTACTTTCGCAAGCTTACTCTAAAAGGGAAGGTCTTTTTAGAACTCCACCTTGGATGAAAGTACTAATTCGTGATGTTTACAACCCTTTAAATATAGGTTTAGTAGAACGAAATGGCGGTATAAATATTATCGATTTAGCTAATATTTATTCTTGTGCATTTATCGAAACCGAAGATATGGGCATGGTACATACTGACGGTAGTTTCGAAGTGATTGGTAGAATGGAAAATACTATCAATAGAGGATGTAATATGTTAATATAAAATATCTATGCAAAAATTAGTAGTTCTTACCGGTGCAGGCATCAGTGCCGAAAGTGGCATTAGCACTTTTCGCGATAGTGGTGGCTTGTGGGAGCAATATCGTATAGAAGATGTAGCTACGCCAGAAGCATGGAAAAAAGATAAAGCATTGGTTTTGGAGTTCTACAATCAGCGTAGAAAGCAATTATTGCAGTGCAAACCCAATAATGCACATAAACGATTAGTCGATTTAGAACAATATTTCGACGTTTACATCATTACCCAAAATGTGGACGATTTGCACGAACGTGCAGGTAGCAAACAAGTATTACATTTACACGGTGAATTACGAAAAGCTCAGAGTAGTTTAGATCCGAGCTTAGTTTATCCAATCGAAGGTTGGGAGTTGAAATTAGGCGATAAATGCGAAAAGGGGAGTCAACTTCGACCATTTATAGTTTGGTTTGGCGAACCTGTTCCTATGATGGATAAGGCAATCGAATTGACTGAAAAAGCTGATATTTTTGTTGTAATTGGCACCTCGTTGCAAGTTTATCCGGCAGCAAGTTTATTACAATATGTAAAGCCACACAGCCCTATTTTTATTATCGATCCTAACGATGTTTATTCATGGCGAAAAGCAACCCATATTAAAGAGAAAGCGAGTGTGGGGGGAGAAAAGTTAATCTCATTACTAAAAGAAATTTAAATTATTCCCGACTTCGCCACTTTTTAGGCTTAAGTAATTGATATACAAATACATAAAAAATCATGTAGGCACTACACGATTTTACAAGTAATTATATATCAATACATTATTGAATCATAAATGGAATATTTGA
>JABUFC010000027.1 GCA_013314715.1 Bacteroidales bacterium
ATATTTGTATGATAAATTCGTTGAACCATGAAAAACAAGTTATTACTGCTAATAATTATAACAAATTTTTCGATGTGCTTTTTTAATTCATGGGGACAAATAGCCATCAATACAACAGGCAATGCCCCCGATGGTTCGGCAGCACTCGATATAGATTGGAGTGGAAAAGGATTATTAATACCTCGCATATCACTAACAAGTAGTACTGACGCTACCACCATTAGCAGCCCTGCTACCTCACTGCTGGTATATAATACCAATGCCAGTATGACGGGCGGACAAGGTGTTGGCTATTACTACAATGCCGGTACACCCGCATCGCCCAATTGGGTTAAATTTTTAGTAGGTAAAGAAGCGTGGTTAATAACGGGGAATGATAATATAACGGCACCTACTTCTGGTTATGGAACAACTATAAATAATAATTTTATAGGAACTACTAATAATATTGATTTTGCAATAGCTACTAATAATTATGAAAGATTTAGAATAAAAAGTACTGATAACCAGAATTTACAAATTGCAATAGGTTCTACTTCAGTAGTTAATTATACCGGTGGCAATCCTAGTATTTTACAAATACATGATTGGGGAACAACTACAAATGATTACTCTCAACTTAATATTTCAATGTCTTCGACTAATACAGGAAGAGTGGGAGTTATAAACTTCGCTGCAACTCAGGCAACAAATGAGCGTAGAACAGCTGCTATTGAAAGTAATTTGACTGCTTACAGTGGGGGAAATGCATCGGGCGATTTACGTTTTTATACAAACAACAACAATTCTGTTGCCGAAAGAATGAGATTAACACCTGAAGGCTATTTAGGGATTAATACTTCAACACCCAGTGCCTATTTAGATATCCAAACTCCCAGTTCTAATGGACCCTTTTTAGGAGCTAAAATATATAATAATCGAGCTGTAACGGGTAATTATGCACTCGAATTGAATGTTGCAAGTAATGCTTTGACCAACAAAATTCTGGTTTTAAAAGGGAATGGCACTGAATATGCATCTTTCAGAGGGAATGGAAGAACTATTATTGGAAACACTAGCGACGATCCAAATACCTTACTCGATATTGTTGGTGGAACATCAGGTACTACAACAAGATTGTTTACAGTCAGAAGCGATTATTTGGCAAATAATACAGGGACTTCACTGGCTTTAATAAATTCAACCTCTGAGACCTCTGATGTTGGTGCTACCATAACATCTATTCTTAATGATGCTTTAAATGGATATAGCGATTTATTTTTTAGTGTTCATGGCGGAGGAGGTGTATATGGTGGATTGCTTGAAAGGTTTAGAATCTGGCGTCAGGGAATTCAAATTCCACAAACAGATACATACGCATACATAAATTTCAATAATACGCAGGGAGCAGGAGGTTATGGTTTTCGCGATAACAACGGCACACTCGAATATAAACACAGCGGTGGACAATGGGCTGCATTTGCTCAACCGCCTACAGTACCAGGTAATGTTGAATGGTGGATAAGACCAACTTCAGCATTATATATTCAACCCATGTATAATTCAAATATTAGAGTTTACGATGCAAGCCAAACTTATGGTTTTTATTTTGATGGTGCTACCAATCAATATGGAGGATATTTTAGAACAACTGGCACATATAATCCCGGCTCAGCTTTATCTGCATTTTATGATGTGTCTGGGAACCAAAGCTATACCTATTTAGGTTGTAGAAACGATTATACAATCGGTGGAAGTACTATAAATAGAATGGGTATTTATTCTTATACTGATGACCCAGGAACTGTTCCTGCATTTTTCAGAACAACTGGTAATGCCGATTATGCTGCCAACGTTAACTATTCCAATAAATGGATTGCAAGCTATAATTATGTAGATAATGCTTCGGCTACCTATAATCCCCCTGCTTTATATAGTCAATTGAATGTAACCAACTCTTCATTAAATAATTGGCAAATAGCCGTTCAAGGATATTCAAACAGAGGTACAACAGCTGGTAATCCAGGATACACTTTAGGGGGGCATTTTACTGCTGTTGCTCAAAATCAAGATGCTTTTGGAGTAACTGGTGTAGCTTATACAAATACTTCAACCAGAGCTGGTGGATATTTTGAGGCTTTCGACTTTAGTGGAACTTCACAAGCATACGCTTACGTTGGGACAACAGTTGGATTGACTGCAAGAAAAATTACCGGCACAAATGCTGTATCTGAAATAATACCTACAAAAAATCATGGTCGTATAATGCTAACAGCACCTGAAGCTCCTGAATATTGGTATTTCGATTATGGTACTGTCGAAATGAAGAATGGTAAAGCAATTATCGAATTAGATCCAATTTTAGCCGATATCATCGTAGTAAACGATGAATATCCAATTCGTGTTTTTTGTACACCTATTTCTATGCCATATTTTAATGGAGTAACGGTTATCAAAAGAACAAACAATACAATTGAATTAATTGAACTAAACGATGGTAATCATAGTGGTATGCTAGACTATCAGTTAGTTGTAAAACCAAAGACCAACTTTGGGGAAGGACGATTTCCTCAAGCTCCTGGACCTGTCGGATTAAAGAAAGAGCCTCCTGCTGCAAAAGCCAAAAATCAACCCGATCCCTCTAAAATATTCCATTGGCCTTCTGATCCTGAAGTATATGATTATACTTTACCTAAAGCTGAGCCACAAAAACCTATAAAATAATAATAAATTTTAATTTACGAATGTCATTAATAAATAATAGCCCAAATCATAGGCTTATTCTGTAGTATTATTTCTACACAATAACAAATTCGATCTTCATTTTTTTACCTCATCAACTAATTTTTAAATTCCCAAATAATTATATAGCTTTGTGGCTAAATTTTATTAAACGGAATAGATATGAACAAATTAGCAGTAGTTGCATTGGGAGGCAATGCGTTGCTTAGAGCAGGTCAAAAAGGTACGATTGACGAACAAGAAGAAAACGTTTACAATACTTGCAAAAACATTCTTCAGTTAGTTAAACAAGGCTATAATCTAGTTATTACGCACGGAAATGGTCCACAAGTTGGCAATATTCTATTACAAGTCAATGCTGGAGCCAAATTGTATGGTATTCCAGAACTTCCGCTCGATATTTGCGGAGCCTATTCGCAAGGTTTTATTGGCTATATGATAGAGCAACAACTACGCAATGTACTCGAAGAAGAAAAAATAGAACGCGATATTATTACACTTATCACACAGGTTTTAGTTGATAAAGACGATCCTGCTTTTAAAAATCCTACCAAACCCATTGGTCCGTATTACACTACCGAACAAATGGAAGAAATGAAAAAAGCTAATCCCGATGCTGTTTTTAAAGAAGACAAAGCGCGTGGTGGTTGGCGCAAGGTAGTTGCTTCGCCCAAACCTTTCCGCATTGGTAACAGAAAATCGATTGAAAACCTTGCCCGCAATGGTCAAATTGTGATTGCCGTTGGCGGTGGCGGAATCCCAGTATTTTATGTTAAACCCAATAAATTGCAGGGCATCGATGCTGTAATTGATAAAGATGCCGCCTCATCGCTTTTAGCTCAACAAATAGGTGCCGACGAATTTTTTATTTTAACCGATGTTAAAAAAGTTTGCATCAATTTTGGTAAACCCGACCAAAAAGAATTAGATGTACTAACCGTAGCCGAAGCCAAACAATATTTACTCGACGGTCAGTTTGGCGAAGGGAGCATGGCTCCTAAAATACGTGCAGCCAGAGATTTTATTAAAGCCGGTGGTAAACAAGCAATTATAACCGATTCATCAGAATTAGGTAAAGAAAATGCCGGAACCCGAATAGTACTTAACAAATAAAAAATAAGGAGGAATCAATATGGCTTTCAATTTAAGAAACAGAAGCTTTTTAAAATTATTAGACTTTACACCCGAAGAAATAAAATTTTTATTAGATCTTTCGGCTGAATTAAAAAAAGCAAAATATGCTGGAACCGAACAGCCACGTTTAAAAGGCAAAAACATTGTTCTTTTGTTCGAAAAAGATAGTACTCGTACTCGTTGTGCTTTCGAAGTAGCAGCCTATGACCAAGGTGCTCATGTTACCTATATAGGTCCCACAGGTTCGCAAATGGGCAAAAAAGAATCGATGAAAGATACTGCCCGCGTTCTTGGAAGAATGTACGATGGCATCGAATACCGTGGCTATTCGCAAGAAATTGTTGAAACCTTAGCTGCTTATTCGGGAGTCCCCGTTTGGAATGGCTTAACTACCGAATTTCACCCCACACAAATTTTAGCCGACTTTTTAACTATGATGGAACATAGCGATAAGCCTTTAAATAAAATAACCTTTGCATTTTTAGGCGATGCCAAAAACAATGTAGGCAATTCGCTAATGGTTGGAGCAGCCAAAATGGGTATGGATTTTAGAGCTGTGGCTCCTAAAAGCTGTCAACCCGATAAAGAATTAGTAAAAAAATGCCAAGCTATAGCCAAAGAAACGGGTGCAAAAATTACTATTACCGACGATATCGAAAAAGGTGTTAAAGGCTGCGATTTCTTATACACCGATGTATGGGTAAGCATGGGAGAACCCGATTCAGTATGGGAAGAACGCATTAAATTACTTAAACCCTATCAAGTTAATATGAAAGTACTAAAAATGACCGGAAATCCCAATGTAAAATTCTTACACTGTTTGCCTTCATTCCATAATCGCGAAACGGTTATTGGCGAACAAATCTACCAAAAATTTAAAATTGATGCAATGGAAGTTACCGACGAAGTTTTTGAATCTAAACACTCCGTTGTTTTTGACGAAGCCGAAAACCGAGTTCATACCATTAAGGCCGTTATGGTAGCTACATTAGGCGACTAATAATTTATTATTTTTTTATAAAAATGGGTTATCTTTGCAGACTTATGCAAGATAACCTTTTTTGTTATGATAGTTCTTTTGGTATTCTGCATCATAGCTTATTTACTCGGCTCTATTCCCACATCGGTGTGGATTGGCAAATGGTTTTATAATATCGATATTCGCCAACATGGAAGCGGAAATGCCGGAGCTACAAATACATTACGCATATTGGGTCCGAAAGCTGCCCTACCCGTCTTTATTTTCGATGTTTTTAAAGGCTTTTTGATGCCTTTTTTATCGCATCAATATATGCAAGATTTTCCTCACATCGAAGATAAATTTTTATTTCCTATTTTAATTGGTTTTTTTGCTGTATTGGGGCACATTTTCCCATTATTTGCAGGTTTTAAAGGAGGCAAAGGAGTTGCTACATTGCTGGGAATGATGCTGGGAATATCAACCCTCCCGTCGTTATTAAGTTTAGGAGTTTTTATAATAGTATTATTAATAAGTCAATACGTATCAGTTGGATCAATGACGGCTGGTTTGTTATTTCCTATTTTTGTAATATTTTTTGAAAACTATTCTCTATCGCTTATTATCTTTTCGATTATTGCTGCTTTGCTATTAATTTATACGCACAAAAAAAATATTCAACGATTACTTAATGGTACTGAAAACAAAACTACTTTTAAAAAGAAAACTAAGGAATCATAATTTTTTGTCCCAAATGTAAAATATCATTTCGATCAATACCATTTATTTGACAAATTTGATCTACTGTAGTATGATATCGTCTGGCTAAGCTAAATAATGTATCACCCTTTTGAATAACATGAACTTTTGCTTGCCCTTTTTTATTATGTTGAGCTATTTGTTTAGCATGATTTTTCTTAGAACTATTTTTCTTACTAAATTTAAAACTTTGTTCTGTTAATAATAGCGTATCTGAATTTAATTTTTTAGCATTAAAATCAATGAGCAAACGAGGATTAAAAGGCTGCTCTTTATAACGTGTTTCAAAATGCAAATGGTCGCAAGTAGCTCTTCCGGTTCGTCCACCTAATCCTAATACTTGACCACATTGAACCGTATCGTTAACTCCAACCAAACGCTTTGATAAATGTGCATAAACGGTTTCTATACCATTGTAATGTCTAACTACAACAATATTACCGTAACCACTAAAATAACGACTTACTCGGACAATACCATCAAATGCACAATAAACCGAATCTCCTCTGTTTAATTTAATGTCAATACCTGTATGTATGCGACGTCCTCGCCAACCAAATTCTGATATAGGATTTCCTGGTACCGGCATTTTGAATTTTGGAAATTGAGGGGTTCGAAGGCAAATTTTTTCTGTATCGTTAATCATAAAATGAGGATGTCTTGAAGTTCTTAAATAAAGCGTATCCCAACGAAAATCAGAAATATTAGGTACACCCTGAACATAAGTTGTATCGATAATATCAAAATCGAGGGAATCAACTTTTTGTTGAACTAACTGAGCATTTGTTACAATTACCACCAATACAAAAATTAAAAGTACTAAAAACCTCATAATTTATTTATTATCAATTTATTATTTTTAATTAAATAGCTTTATAAAAACTTTTTAAAAAAAGCTAAGTTTGCAAAAATAAGAAAAAAGTTAAAAAGAACTTGCACAAGTTAGAGTTTTTTAACACTTTTGTTGACGAAGCATAGTTTGTAACATTTTTCTTACAATAACTATAATAAATTGAATATGAAAGACATAAATCCATTAGTCATATCCCTACGTATTTTTGACGAAATAGGTCAAAATGGTTTTTTGCTAACTTCTGGTATTTTAGAACATCATAATAGTATGACCGTAGGATGGGCTAGCTTAGGATATTTATGGCGAAAACCAATGGCGTTTGTTTATGTTCGTCCGCAACGGTACACCTATGAGTTTATGGAAAAATATAATTTTTTTTCTATAAATTTTTTCAACCCGAATTATAGCGATATACTCCATTTATTCGGAACAAAATCTGGACGTGAAATCGATAAAATGCATCCACAAAAAATAACTCCTGTTGATTTTGAACATAAAGCAGTTTATTACAACGAAGCAAAATATGTTTTTATTTGTAGAAAAGTTTATTATGAAGATTTGAAACCCGAAAATTTTGTTGATAAATTGTTTTTGAAAAATTATCCTTTACATGACTTTCATCGTATATATTATGGGGAAATTGAAAAAGCTTTAGTATCTTTATAAAATGAAAATTCTACTTTATATATTATTGCTTATACCCATTGCAACATTTAGTCAACAAACTAAAAATAAAGTCATTATTGATAGTGATGCAGGCACCGACGATTATAGATCGCTTTTATTATTTAGTCAGATAAAAAATTATGAAATAAAAGCCATTACACTCAGCGATGGAACTCTTTTCCCTGATAAAGGAGCTGTTAGAGTTACACAACTTATACATTGTTTAAATAATAAAAATATTTTCGTGGGTGTTGGCAGAAAAACCATGTACACCAAACCCGTATGGAGATTATTTGCAGAAAAAGTTCCATGGGGCGATTGCTCTATAAAAGATAGCATCAAAGAATTTCCTAACGCTACTCAAATTATCAATAAAATTTTAGACGAATCGTCTCAAAAATCGATCACATTTATTTGCTTAGGATCGCTTAGTAATCTGTATGAAACACTCATGATTAATCCAAAAGCTGTCGACAAAATAAAGGAAGTTATTTGGTATAACTCAACCAATATAAAACAAGGTACCAATTATACTTTTGAGCCCAAAGCAGCCGATTATATTCTTTCTCTACCAATTAAAATAAAAATAATCCATGCCATAAACGAAAAGCACGTAAACTATGATACAGCTTTCATCAATAAAATAAAATCGATAAAAAATAAACAAGCTCAATTAATAGCCCAACAACTTGAATTTCTGCGTATAAAAAACAATTTGTCGCACTTACAATGTTGGGACGAGTTATGCGCTATTTATATGGCAAACCCCAAAATATATACATTTAAAGAAAAAACAGAAAATCCCTTTGTGCAAGTTTTATACGACTACGATACAACTCAAGTGCGAACCACTTATCTACAAATTTTGAAAGGCACTTGTAAACTAGCAAGTGGTGTAGTTTTTTCAGAATTCCCTACCGACAGCTTTTATCTGCAAAACGATGTGTTCGAAGTAAAAGAAAAGCTAATTGAAAAATATGGCTACGACGAATTTAAAGCAGCAATCTTAACATCCGAAATTCATAACCACTTGGGAATTTACTCCATTATAGGTGTAAAAATGGGCATTAAAGCGATGGAACTACTTAACGCATCAAATTCTGAAATTAAAATAAAATCATTTGCAGGAAATACTCCTCCGCTCTCTTGTCTTAACGATGGCTTAATGGTCTCAACCGGAAGTACTCCCGCATATAATCTTCTAAAGATTGATACCACACAGCTCTTCCCATCGGCTATTTTTTGTTTTAAAAACCAATGTATTAAAATTACCCTTAAAAAAGAAATATACGAACATATAACAAAGTACCTCAATGATGCTGTTTTAAAATATTCTTTAAGCTCTGATGCTTATTGGAACTATGTCCGCAAAAAAGCTATCGAAGAATGGCTTAATTTAAATAGAAATAACATTTTCGATATTGAAAAAACAAATTCAAACTAATTTAATAATTATACTTTTTTAAAGTAAATTTTTGCAGTTTTTAATTTTTTTTGTACGTTTGCTCAAATGAAACTTACCTTAACTACAATATTAGTTTTTTCTCTGTATTTTGTAAATGCTCAAGATATTCATTTTTCGCAATATTTCTATTCACCCTTAAACCTAAATCCTTCTAATACTGGCCATTTTGATGGAGATTGGCGTTTTGTAAATAATTATCGTAACCAGTGGAAAGCTCTTTCTATTCCTTACCGAACCATTGGCGTTAGTTACGAACATCAACTATATATTTATTCTGAACAATTTAGCTATGGTTTCAATGTAATTCATGATCAATCAGGACCAGCAGGTTTAACCATAAATAAATTGTTTGCATCATTGGCTTATCATAAAAAAATAAATACCAATAATTTCCATTTTGGTATACAAGGGGGTATGGTTTTCAAAAATTTTAACCTCAGTGAACTTACTTTTCCGTCTCAATTTGATATGACTTTGGGATATTTTAATAATCAATTAAATAACAATGAAACAAATCTTACTTCGCATATAAATTATCCCGACATTAATTTAGGAACTCTCTGGCAAAAAAGATTTCAACATTTTGAAACCGAATTAGGCATCTCAGCTTTTCATTTAATTATGCCCAAAGAAAGTTTCAACGATAATAACAATCATTTACCTATACGCTATATTATACATACGGGTTTAATGTTTCCCATTCATTCATTTTATTTTAAACCTCAAGCATTTGAGATGCGTCAACATAAAGCTACCGATATTATTTTAGGAAGTGAAATAGGCTTTAATTTAACTAAGTTCCCTATGGGAATGAAACGCATTTTTGCAGGCATCTTTATTCGAAACGATTTCAATACAGCTTTTGATGCCTCCATTTTTATGCTTGGACTTCAGATTAAACAACTTCAAATAACTTTTAGTTATGATATTAATACAAGCCCTTTGTCTGTTGCTACCAATAAAAAAGGAGCGTTCGAATTTTCGTTAATTTATGCTTCAAAAAGCACCATTCCTAAAAAAATCACCTTACCATGCGATCGTATGTAATTTTATTTTTACTACTTATTTTAAAAGCAAATGCTTTTTGCCAACCCTCTGAAACCATTAAATATTTAAATCCTTGGCAAATAAAGAGCTTTGCAAAAAATTCTGAAAGAATTGGTGATATATATTCTGCTATTGATTATTATGAAGAACTTCATAAACGTAACAATAAAAATGCTGATATCAATTTCAAGCTTGCACAATTATACTTTAAGTCGCGAAATTATTCAATGGCGCATGAATATTTTACGTATGTTTATGATACCGATAAAGAAACTTACCCCGATGCTCTTTTTTATAGAGGTTTAATGAAAAAAATGATGGGCGACTATAAAGGTGCAAAAGAAGATTTTTTGGCTTTTAATAAATTAGTCAAAGGCACCAAATTCGCTGATGACTACAAAAAGAGGTTAAAAAACGAACTCGATGGTTGCGATTTAGCCTTAAAACTAAAAGAAAAACCTCTTGATGTATTTATTCTTCATCTTGATACAAGTATAAATAAAGCTCATGCCGAAGCATCTCCCTACCCAATCAGTGGAAATGCTATTTTATATTCATCACTTAAAGCAGATAAGCTTTTTTATGTTGATGCAAACAATGATACTTCTATAATACCAGCCCGACAAATTTATATTGCCAAAAAGAAAGGCGAAAAATGGTTTTCCAATGGTCTTTTCAATGACCTAATAAATGAACCAGGAGTAAATGTGTTAAATCCTGCTTTATCACCATCGGGCAATCGCTTATTCTTTAATAAATGCAAACAAAACTGGAAAAATAAAATGATTTGTTCCATTTACATGAGCGAAAAAATAGAAAACGAATGGACTACCCCAGTTTTATTAGGTAATGATATCAATAATCCCAAATATACCTCAACACAACCTACCGTTGGAGTAGATTCTAAAACACATAACGATGTATTATACTTTGTTAGCGACCGCGAAGGCGGAAAAGGAGGTCTTGATATTTGGTACTCCGTTTATAACGCTAAAAAAGGTGAATTTAAACCTCCTAAAAATGCAGGAAACAAAATTAACACGTATGGCGATGAAATGACTCCATTTTATGATATTGAAAGCCATACACTTTATTTTAGTTCCGACGGATGGCCAAGTATAGGTGGATTAGATATTTTTAAAGCACAAGGAGAACTAACTCAATTTAGTAATCCTGAAAATATAGGTTTCCCAATAAATTCATCGGTTGACGATATTTATTGTGTGACCTCAAAAAATCGCGAAGGTGGCTTTTTTGTTTCAAATCGTAAAGGAACGGTTGCTTTACTAAACGAAACTTGTTGCGATGATATATGGGAATATCGTTGGACAAATTTTATTCAAGTTGCTATTACAGGTAAAATATATGCCATCAAAGACAGCACAATTTATCAACAGCTCGAAAAACAAATTGTTGATAAAAATTTTATTGAAGAATTAGACTCAACCACCGAAAAGGTAAATCCTCTACCCGATAAAAAAGTGGATCTGTACTTACAACAAGGTAACGAACGTATTTATATTAAGAGTATCTCAACTAATGAGAATGGTGAATTTTTCTTCAATCTAGAACCTCAAAAAGAATACAAAATACTAATAGATAATTATGGTTTCTTCAATAAAGAGATATCGGTAAGCACTATGAATATTACTCATTCAGACACCTTACATGCCGATGCCATATATATAAATGTCATACCTCTTGAACCCGTTGTTATTAAAAATATATACTACGAATTTTCAAAGTGGAACCTAACCGATTCATCAAAAGCTGTTATAGATCGTACATTATATAAATTATTAGTGGATAATCCACGTATTGTTGTAGAAATCTCATCGCATACCGATAGCATTAGCAGCGACGAATACAATTTAAAGCTTTCGCAAAAAAGAGCCGAAAGTGTTGTAAAATATTTAATTAGTAAAGGTATAGACAAAGATCGATTGGTAGCAAAAGGCTATGGCGAAAGCAAACCTATTGCTCCTAATACCAACCCCGATGGCACCGATAACCCCGAAGGACGTCAGAAAAACCGACGTACCGAGTTTAGAATTATTGGCTCTATTGACCAGTACTCGAAAATTATTTATGAGGAATAATAGTTATTAAAGAATATTGATCTGAAAATCATAAAGATAAAAAAAATCAAAAAAAAATATCACTATATGTTTGCACAATTTAAAAATTTTGTATCTTTGCAACGAAAATAATGCGGGAATAGCTCAGTTGGTAGAGCACAACCTTGCCAAGGTTGGGGTCGCGGGTCCGAGTCCCGTTTCCCGCTCAAGCTCTTCGAAAGAAGAGTTTTTTGTTCTTAACAAGGATGCCTCGGTGGTGGAATAGGTAGACACGCAGGACTTAAAATCCTGTGGCCCGCAAAAGGCCGTATCGGTTCGATTCCGATCCGAGGTACCAAAAAAGCTGCATTTTTTTATGCAGCTTTTTTAGTTTTATATGTGTTTTTCTGCATGGTACGAAGAACGCACTAAGGGACCAGATTCAACATATTCAAAACCTTTCGATTTTGCAATTGCTTCTATTTGCTTAAATTCCTCGTTGGAATAAAATTTTAAAACTGGTAAATTCTCTTTCGTAGGTTGAAGATATTGGCCAATTGTTATGATTTTACAACCAACATTTAAAAGATCGTTCATCGTTTGTTCTATCTCTGACCATGTCTCTCCTAAGCCCACCATTATTCCACTTTTAGCTGTTATTCCTTTTTCGACAATATATTTTAATACATCAAGGCTACGACGATATTTTGCAACACTACGTACCGATGGTGTAAGACGCTCCACCGTTTCTAAATTATGCGAAATAATATTCGGTTTTGTTTCTATTACTTTATCTAAACATTCGTGTCTTCCCATAAAATCGGGAATTAACACTTCAATAGTGATAAAAGGATTTAATAATTTAACTTGATAAATAGTTTTAGCCCAATGTTCGGCACCTCCATCGGGCAAATCATCTCTATCGACGCTGGTAATTACACAATGTTTGAGCTTCATCTGTCTGATTGACTCAGCTACTCGCAAAGGTTCATCGGCATCTGGTGGCAATGGTTTACCTGTTAATACAGAACAAAACTTACACGAGCGAGTGCATATTTCGCCTAAAATCATAAAAGTAGCCGTTCCAGCCTGCCAACATTCTGCTAAATTAGGGCAATTACCACTCTGGCATATAGTATGTAAACCAAAACGTTCAACTATTTCTTTGGTCTCAATATATTTTCCTCCTGATGGAAGTTTTATTTTAGGTTTATTAGGATCAATCTGTTTCTTCATCTTCTTTTTCAATAATTTGATTTGGATTGCGATTCTTTACTTTTATTTTTCCAAAGCGATAACCAACATACAAAGAAATAAAATATTGATCTTTCTTTTCGGTTGCCATTATTTGAATGGGTTTACTATATAAATCTATAATAGTTCCCACTTCTATAGCATTTATAGACTCTTGCTTCTCGCTAAAAACAAACGATATTCCTGTTTTAAAAAATAAGCCTGGCACCAAGCTTATTTCATCAATACCCTTAAAAAACGATGCGCGGCTATAAATATCGCTTACTTGATGAATATTGTAATCGAATTGTTTTTGACTTATATATAAATATTCAATGTTATCTACTATCTTACTACTATCAACAACTTCATAATAAATAGGTTTTAAAATAGCCATAGTCGCTCCTAACTCGTAATGATAACGTATAGCAATGCCACCTTTATCGTATATACTAAATATTTCGCGTTGTTTTCCTATACCAGATCTAAAGGTAAACATCGAATTTAATTTGCCAAAAACAAACTTCTTTTGATTTTGATAATATACATTCTGACTTCGAACTTCTTTGGGGTGTTTTATATAAGCAAAATCAATATCAAATGTGCGTTTTCTAAAACCATCTAAACGCTTTCCACGTTGAAAAGAAAACATTGCTCCATTTGAATTGGCTGCAAGTAAAAAAGAATGCTCGTTAGTTGTAACTACACGTGTTTCAGTATTTAATTCGCCTTGAGCCATTACAATAGACGAAAATAATACAGCGAATATGAATAAAATAAAATTAAACACACCAAATCTTTTCGCAAAATTAAGTTTTTTTCATTTATTATTTACCCACTTAAAGTAAACTAAGTAAAAAAAATAGATATAAGCTCGTAAATTTTCTGAATTACTTAAATCAATAAACGTTGTTTCATTCAATGTTAAAATAAACTAAAAAACAGATTTAAAGAACTTAAAACTTTTTAGTTTAGATTCTAAAATGTATTTTTGCAAAAAAAATGGGTATGAAAAGAATTGTTGCATTAACTTTTTTAATGATTTTATTTGCTAGCTTATCTTTTTCGCAAGGTTATAAAATTAAAGTTAAAGTTAAAGGACTAAATGAAAAAGACACTTTATTACTAGGACATCACTTTGCTGATAAGCTCTATGCCGATGATACCGCTTTTGTTGATAAAAGCGGATGGGGAACTTTTATTGGTAAAAAGAAACTCGACGGCGGTTTATATGTTGTTATTATTCCCAGTTTAAAACGAAGATATTTCGAATTTATAATGGACGACCAACAACAATTCACATTAGAAACAGATACCGTTGATTTTGTCAAAAACATGAAATCAAGCGGATCTGCCGAAAACAAATTATTCTTTGATTGGCAAAAAACAATGGCCGACTTAGAAAAAGAAATGACTCCCTTGCAAAATAAAATTAAAGCATTTACAAATAAAAACAAAGACTCATTAGAATACTATCGCAAAAAAGCTATCGAAGTAGATAATAAACGTAAAGAATACTGGGAAAATATCATTAAAAATAATCCCAATTCATTCCTTTCTAAAATATTAAAAGTATTAACACCAGTTGAAATTCCAGAATTCAAATTCCCCGAAAATACAGCCAAAAAAGATTCATTAATACGCCTTTATCAATATGTTTATAATAAAGATCATTACTGGGATAATGTCGATTTTTCAGACGACCGCTTACTAAGAACACAATTTATTGAACAAAAACTCAACGATTTCTTTAAAAATATTGTCATAATGAACCCCGATTCTCTCACCAAAGAAGCATTTAAAGTGTGTGATCTAGCTAAAAAGAATAAATATTTCTTTCAATATGTCGTAGTCTTTACTACCAATTACTTTGAAACATCACAAATAATGGGCATGGATCGAATTTTTGTAAACCTAGCCGAACGTTATTATTTAAAAAACGAATGCTGGTGGGCTGATTCTACTATTTTAAGAAAAATTGGAGAACGTGTAACCAAATTAAAACCCAATTTAATAGGCGAAACAGCACCCGATTTAAAAATGGAAGATACTGCCGGAGTATGGCATCAACTTAAATACATAAAAGCCGATTACATTATATTAGCCTTTTGGGAGCCCAATTGTGGACATTGTAAAAAAGAAATTCCTAAACTATACGAATACTACAAAACTGTTCGCGATAGCAGCATTGAAGTATTTGCTGTTTATACCCAACACGAAGTGGATGAATGGAAAAAATTTATTCGAGAACATAATTTAGACTGGATAAACGTGTGGGATAAATACAACTTTACTAACTTTAGAAATTTATATGATATTTACAGTACACCCACCATATATATTCTCGATAAAAATAAAAAAATAATAGCCAAACGCATTGGTGTAGAGCAAATTGAAAAATTTATTCAGTTCGATCGAAAAAATAGAAAAGATAAATGATAACTTATATATTATTGTAAATGTTTAAAAATATATTCCTATTACTAGCATGCCTTTATATTTTAAGCACTAATTTATTAGCTCAATCAAAAGGTTATGAAATAAAAGTAAAAATTACACCTCTTAAGAATGTGCCTATATATTTAGGCTATCATTTTGGCGACAACCAATATGTAGTTGATACAACATACCTTAATGAAAATAGTACAGGTATATTTAAAAAAAACAATAATTTGCCCGAGGGAATGTACCTCATTGTACTACCCAATATGAAATATTTCAATATTTTATTAACAAAAAATCAACAACTTATTATTACTAACGACACCACCAATTTATATCAAAATTTAATAATTGAAAACGACGAAGAAAACATCTTTTTTGCTCAGTATCAAAAACAATTATATTTATTAAAAAAACAAATTAATATATTAGAACCTAAAATTAATCAATATCCCGATTCGGCAAACATATATAACACCATCATAAACGATGAACAAAATAAACTTGTTCAACTTAAAGAAAAATGGATAGAAAAAAATCCCAATTCACTTTTAAGTAAAATATTTAAAGCTCTCGACACAAAAGACTTTAATTTTGATGCTACCATTTTTTTTAAAGATGTAGATTTTACAGATTCGCGTTTATTATTTACTCCTGCTTTTTCAAAAACATTAGACGAATTTTTCACCTCTCTCCCTTCACTTTCTTCTTTAAATATTGATAGCCTCTATAAAGCCATCGACTACATCTTTATGCAAAGTATGAAAAATCCTTCCGTTTACGAAGAAATATCAAAATACCTTATTAGTCAATTTGATTTAAGCGGTAATTACCCCAATCCAGATGCGTTTTGGTACATCGCTGATAAATATTTTTTATCAGGCTTAACTCCTTGGATTAATGAAGCTTTTAAAACAAAACTCTCCAAATACAATCAAAGAATAGAAAGCATATGCATGAACCATACTTTCCCGTCTCTTTATTTAAACGATGAATTCGAAAAAAAATACAATGTATTAGACACCAAAGCTGAAAACACACTTCTTGTTTTTTGGAATCCCGAATGCGAACATTGTATTCATTATTTAAAAAAACTCTATAACTTATACCTTAATACATCACGAACAAAATTAGAAGTTGTAGCTATTCTCACTGGCAACAATAAAGATTTATGGAAAAAAGAAATAAAAAATTACAACTGGAAAAATTTATACGATTCCAAATTACTAAACGATTTTATAGAAGATTTGTTTTTATACAATACCCCTCAAATATTTTTACTCGATAAAAACAAGAAAATTATTGCCAAAGATATAACGGTTGAAGAACTTACCTATTGGATAAAATAAACTCTAAATCAAGCTTATTTTAATAAAAAACAACAAAAAAAATGAACATAAGTATATGTTCATAATAAATATTTTCTTCTTAAAAAGATATTGTTTAATCAAAAAATAATATCTATCTTTGCACTCCAAAATTAAAAACATTTAATAACCAAAAAATTAAGAAAATGCAAAATCAGTACGAAACCGTTTTCATTATTACTCCCGTTTTATCTGATCCCCAGATGAAGGAAACGGTACAAAAGTTCAAAAATCTTATCAAGGACAATGGAGGGGAAATTGTTCACGAAGAAGAATGGGGCTTAAAAAAATTAGCTTATCCTATTCAAAAGAAAACCACCGGTTTTTATGCTTTAATCGAATTTAAAGCCGATCCAGCTTTCATTAATAAACTGGAAACCGAATACCGACGCGACGAACGTATTATTCGCTTTTTGACGGTTAAACTCGACAAATATGCAATTGAGTATAATCAGAAAAAACGCGAAAAAAACACCAATGTTTCAACTATTAAAGAATAAGGAGGTATAATTATGGCTCAAACAGATAGCGAAATTAGATTTCTTGCTCCACCAACAATCGATATTAAAAAGAAAAAATATTGTCGTTTCAAAAAAAATGGAATTAAATATATCGATTACAAAGATCCTAACTTCTTAAAAAAATTCTTAAACGAACAAGGTAAAATTTTACCCCGTCGTATTACCGGTACTTCTTTAAAATATCAACGTCAACTTTCTACAGCTGTTAAGCGTGCACGCCACTTAGCCTTATTACCTTTTGTAACCGATTTATTAAAATAAGGGAGGATGATTTATGGAAATTATATTAAAACAAGATTTTCCCGGATTAGGTCATAAAAATGACTTAGTAAAAGTACGCGACGGATATGCTCGTAATTATTTAATCCCAAAAGGTTTTGCAATAGCTGCAACCGAAACTACTAAAAAAATACTTGCAGAAAATTTAAAGCAACAAGCGCATAAAGAAGCAAAACTTCGCCAAGAAGCAGAAGCTAATGCAAAAAAATTAGCCAATATAGTGATTACAGTTGGTGCTAAAACCAGTTCTACCGGTAAAATATTTGGTTCGGTTAATACTATTCAATTAGCAGATGCACTCAACAAGCAAGGTTTTGCTGTTGACAGAAAAAATATTACCATTTACGATGCCGAAAACATTAAAGAAGTTGGTACATACAAAGCAAAAGTTAAACTTTACCGCGACATCGTTACCGATTTTACATTTGAAGTTGTATCAGAGTAATCTTTGTTTTCATAACTAAATTCGAAAAAGACTGTTTGTTTTTTACAAGCAGTCTTTTTTTATTACCACAAAACTTAGTATTATTGTAAAAAAATAATGAACATACTTGCAATTATTCCGGCCCGATATGCTTCTACCCGTTTCCCGGGTAAACCACTTATAGACATCAATGGTAAAAGCATGATTCAGAGAGTTATAGAACAATCTTTAAAAGCCTTTGAATATGTTTATGTTGCCACAGACGACCAACGAATATATAATCATGTTACCCAACTGGGACATAAAGCTGTTTTAACGTCTGAGCATCACAAAAGTGGAACCGATCGTTGTGCAGAAGCATTAACTACTATCACTAAAATTTTAAATAAAAATTTCGAAATAGTTATCAATGTTCAAGGCGACGAACCTTTTATTTCGCCCGAACAACTCAAACTCGTTGTTAAAGCATTTGAGCACGAACCTACACAAATAGCAACACTCATAAAAAAAATAGAAAACGAACAAGATTTATTTGACCCCAACAAACCCAAAGTAATCGTCGATAGTAAAGGTAAGGCTATTTATTTTAGTCGCTCTACTATCCCCTATATTAGAAATCACAAAGAAAAAGATTGGTTACAACACCATACATTTTATAAACATATTGGTTTATATGCATACCGCACTCATGTACTTAACGAAATTACCAAGCTTCAAATGTCTACACTCGAAAAAGCAGAATCACTCGAACAACTCCGATGGATTGAAAATGGCTATCATATTCAAACGATTGTTACAACATACGAAACACTTTCAATCGATACTCCCGAAGATTTGAAAAATGCAATTAACCTATTAAATGGATAGAAACAAATAGGCCACTTTTTAAAAAGCAGCCTATTGTACAAACTAACGTTAACTATAACCCTTTAGAAAGAATATTTTAATTTTAAATATACTTCATCGTATTCTTTTAACTTAGAGAATGCAGCACTACCTTTTCCATCAAGATATTTCACTCCAATAGTCAATTCTGCATTATCGTTTGGATAATAAGTCAGTTCGGGTAGCCAAAACAAAGCATATTGATTTTTAACATCGCTGTAATCGCCAACCATAAAACCACCACTTAATGGAGCAAACTTCAACTTATCATCAAATAATTTCTTTTCAATTCGAAGAATATAATAATCGTTGAGGTCATCTGCTCCTCTTTCGTGCAAAAATCCATGAACGTACTGTAAATTCGAATAAATACCATTGCTAAAAGTATAATCCATGCCAACTACAAAATGTAACCAAGGTTTATTTTCGTCGAAAATTACAGAATCAGGAATTTGTGGCTGAACTATACCAGCGTCAAATCCCAATGTCTGATTAACATCCGGCAAGTGAGTCGTCAATTTATAGGTTTTATCGGGTTTAATCAAACAAGCTTCGCCCCAAACACCTACACCTTTTAAATTACCCGTAAAATCGAATCCAAAACGATGAAAACGAGGATAAATCAAATTAGTATTGACATGAACATAAGTTTTGTTTTGAATAAAATTTAAACTATCAATCACCACATTTGCTTCTGAAGCAATAGGCAAGCCATCATAGCCATAAGAATAAGAAAGTGAAAAATCAACCCCAAAGAGTTGTTTAGCTGCTTTAAAAGCAAACGATGACTGATTTTTTGCATTCATCAAAGGATTTTGATAAACAAGAGCAACAGTATCTACAACAATACCAGTTTTAGAAGGAAATGGCAAAGGCGGATAACCGGGCTTTTGTACAATGGCCATACTATCAGGGAATGTAAATTCAGGCATTAAAAGGCTGGAATATACGCCAATTGGGAATTGAGCCTGCTGAAACAAAGGCATATAAACCGCTTCAATCTTGGCATCATCGGCAGGATAATAACGAAGCAAAATAGCATCGCTACCCTTATGGCGACCAAAATCCCAAATATCCTCTAGATCGTATGGATTTAAATTATCGGTTGGATTTATTTTGTCGGCAGTACCCCATTTTATTCGTTGACGTCCAATGGATAAATCGAGTTTTGGGATTAAAAAATCGTAAATTTCAACTTTTGCCTCACGAATTTCGGGAACCTTAATGAGCTCACGTTCATTCGTAAAGCCCATGTTTCGTATCCAAATATCAGTAGTAATTTTTGCTTTTTCTTCAAACTTTTTATCAAATCCTAACGATAGCCTGTTTTCGTTCCAAAGCCAATCGCCATTGTTTAAATTCAACCGATGGTCGGGCTGGAAATACCCTCGCCATTGAATACCCTCTTGTGCCAAAAGCATCAGAGGACCTATTAAAACGAAGCCCAATAAAATACTTAACCGCTTCATAATCATTATTTTTGAATAAGTTTACGTACCGAAAATTCTTCGTCTTTTAATCCTTTATCGTATTCAACCGAAGTAAATTCCATTTGTGTTTTGGTACCTTTTTTAAGGTCTTTCATTTCAAACAATGTGGCTACCCAATAATTTCCCTTCTTTTCAATTTTAGTATTATTAAGCTCTTTAATTTGAGTATTGCCCTTGTCAAAATATTGCACTTTACGTGGATAATTATTGTCTTTTCCAATGGTTACAATTAACTTATTGTAATCGGTTTTATTAGTAGCCTTAGGTTTTAATTCGAGCACCCACATATTATTTTCAGTTTTTAACGATACAGCATCGTATTTCTCCTGATAAAGCTTACTTTCCATATCATCGTAGCTAAAATCGGTACCAGCAAATCCTTGATTTTTAGCACTCGAAGCTATTCTACGTTCTTTTTCGTAAGCAGGCATATACAAATACATTACGTCATTTGGAAGAGATAAAATACCTATTCCTGCTTGCGATGCCGGCGAAGTAAAACGGAATAACCTTTTGTCGTTGCCCTTTTGTAAAGTTTTGGCCTCGCGAATACTTGTTTTCCCGTTCTTATCAAAAACGGTCATTTTAATACTAATGGACTGATCTTTGGGAGCATAAATCACATCGTCCATTTTCTTTAAAACTTCTGTAGCTGATTGTGCTACTGCCATGTTTAATGTTGCAATCATAGCAACAACTGTTAAAAAATTTGTCTTCATAAAAATTATTTTTTAGTTTTTAAGTTCATTACTGCAGCTAATAAAGTTAAGGTAGAAAAACCGCTCGTTAACATGGTAACTCCTATCAATAAGCCAAATCGTTGCAATGGCACCAAATCAGAAAATAGGAGTACTAAAAATCCGAGCGTTACAGATAATACATTTATTACAATAGCTCGACCACTCGTTAAAGTAGCATCTTCTATAGCCTCATGCATAGAAACACCATTTTTTTGTTCGTATGTTACATGCGAAATAAAATGAATAGCATAATCTATACCTATCCCCATACTCACCGATGCTACCAATACAGTGGCTACATCTAATGGAATATGAAGCCATCCCATTGTTCCGAACAGCGTAATAACAGTAGCAACAATAGGAATAATAGCCAATAAACCATTTTTAAACGATTTTAATAAATAAGATACAAGAAAATAAACTAATATTAATGCTATAACCAAGCTATAAAGTTGACTATTAATAAGGCTTTCATCAATTTTTTTGTAAATACTTGGAAAACCCGATTGTCGAATTGAACACGAATCGATATGATGTTTTTCAAGATACTTATCCAATTTATCAACCATTGCTGCCATTTTTTTACTATCGGTAGTGTTTAAAGTAGCTTGAATTAAACCTTCGGTGTTACCATTAGCCACAATCTGGTTCATTGTTTCTTGACCTTCGAGTAAAAACCATAAATTATATACTTTTTCCTGATTTGAAGGTAATTGTTTCCCTTCACCCATAACATCGTTCATTTCCTTTAAAATATTCACAACAGAAAGTGAATGTGAAATTTCAGGCATCGATGTTACAAAATTTTGAACGGTATCCATTAACTGCAAAGTTTTATAATCTTGAATATTTCCTTTAAAATTCAAGAACATATATGAAGTTCCACCAAACTTTTCGCGCAAAAAGTTTTCAGTTTTTTTGCTTGGATAATTATCTTTAAAATAATCTAATAAATCTACCCTACGCTCAATTTTAAATAACCCTATAATAAAAAATACTATGAGAATAGACCACGTAACAATCACCGTAATTTTACGATTAAAATTTAAGAAACCTATAAAATGAAGCACTTTATTAAGTGGGCTTTTCTTTTGTTTTTTGTCAGTAACTACAAGTTTTTTCTTAAATGGGAAATAAGATAAAAATGCTGGCACAAAAGTAATGGCAAGAATAAATGAAAAGAAAACACCAAGAGCTGTAAAAACACCAAATTGGCTAATCATCACTAAATAACTACCAAAAATAAATGATATAAAACCTATAACCGTTGTTAAAGCAGCAAAAAATACAGGAATAGAAACATAGGCCATCGCTTTTACAATTAAATAGTTTAGAGTATGTTCGCCATTAAGCACTTCTTCTTGAATACGATTTATGACATGAATAGTGTAAGCGCTACCTGTTGCTAATAGTATAACAGGCGTAACATTGGTAACCATCGTTATTTCAAAACCAAAAATTCCCATAATACCGAGCACCCAATCAATAGCAATCGCTACGGCCAACACGGGCATTACCACACCTCTCCACGACTTAAATGACAAATAAAGTACAATTAAAATAATAATAAAAGCTAAAATACCTAATGTAACAATATCGTGCGAAATAATAGCTCCAATATCAGATACCATATAGGGCAATCCCCCAAAATATAGTTTACCCTTTAGTTTCCATTGATTCAATTTATTGCGAACCATATTGGATACCACCGTTTTATCTACCTTTACCTCTACACTATCCTTTGTTTTATTTAAACTTATCGAATAAATAGGAGGCTTATATTTTTGTTGATAATAATGTAAAACTGAATCTTTTTTAATCGTAGAATCAATTGCCTCAACAAAATCTGGTTTTATTCTATAAGTAATGAGCGTTGCTTTAGCATCCTCCGAAACAAAGAAACCTCGATAAATATCTTTTGATAGCACATATTTTTTAATGGAATCTAATACTTTTGCGTCCGTTGGAATATTGTCCTTATCTATTAGAGGAACTACTTGTAATACACTATCCACATTGCGGGCATCTATAATATTAATAATAGAAGTAACAGCCGAAACTCCCTGCATAGTCGAAATAGAATCAGTAAGAGCATTCACTTCTTTCAATGCATCGGTAGAAAATACATTATCGCAACTATAGCCAATCAAAGCAATCATATTACCTTGGTATGCGTCTCCAATGCTATCAAAAGTCATCGTAACAGGGTCGTCTTTGGGTAAATAATTAAGCACATCGGGATTTATTTTTAGCCTTGGTATAAAAAATGAAAAGAAAATGGTTAATAAACCAATTAACATTAAAACAATTAAACGTTTTTTCAAAACAAATTCAGCAATTTTTTTCATATTTTTAGACTTTTTATTTAAAATCGTATATTACTTATTTTTTATTCCATAAAAAAGTATATCCATTAAGTAATTTAATCGCTCACTTAAATCATCATCGTCGCTTACAAAGGGTATCTCAAGACCCTTCATTGCAGTAAAAATAGCTAAAGCAGCTAAATCAACATGATCAATAGAAAACTCTTTTTTTACTACACCCTCTGTTAAAATTGTTTGAATCATACTGATTTCTTCATTATCAAATTTTTTTCTAATTTTTTCAATAAATGGCATATGATTAAAATAATCGTTTTTGAGAGCATCATAAAAGTTTATCATTTTTTTTAAAAAATGCATTCGAGTATGTACGTATGTTCTCAATTTGTCTGAAGCATTTTTTTGTTCTAAAAGTTTTTTCATTATTTCTTGTCGCAATATATTGGCTTCATAATCAAGAACTGCTTCAAATATTTCTTCTTTCGATTTAAAGTAATAATAAATAGAGCTTTTCTTTTTTCGCATGGTTTGAGCTATTTCTTCAACAGAAGTTTTTTTAAACCCAAACTTAGAAAACACTTCGCGGCTAGTTAAAATAATTTGTTCTTTTAGTTTTGGTATACCCATATTTTAAAATGTACGTTTTTAAATTTATCGTACAAAGTTAGAACATATTTTTTAAAGAAAAAAAATACTTATCCATAATTTTTATTTTTTTAACACTTTGCGGAATTATATACTCAATAAAACTTTTCTTTAAATTAAATATGAGCTATTTACAGGAATACATAAAATTCTATATAAAAAATGTAACCATTATAACATTGTATCGTAATAAAGCTTGTAAACCAAATCGCAACGCTATGAGACAATTAAAAATTACGAAACAAGTAACGAATAGAGAAAATCCCTCGCTCGATAAATACTTACATGAAATTGGTAGAATGGATTTATTGAGCGTTGACGAAGAAGTTGAACTTGCTCGAAAAATACGCGAAGGCGATCAAGAAGCATTTAATAAATTAGTCAATTCAAATCTTCGGTTTGTAGTTTCTGTTGCCAAGCAATACCAGAATCAAGGATTAAGCTTACCCGACCTTATAAATGAAGGAAATTTAGGGCTTATGAGGGCAGCTATGCGATTTGATGAAACAAGAGGGTTCAAATTTATTTCATATGCGGTATGGTGGATTCGTCAATCAATATTACAAGCTCTTGCCGAACAAGCTCGCATTGTTCGATTACCACTCAATAAAGTAGGATTACACAACAAAGTTACCAAAGCTTTTATACGTTTAGAACAAGAGTTAGAACGCGAACCTTCTGCCGAAGAAGTCGCTCAGGTATTAGAAATGCCTGTAGAAGATGTTAAAGCATTCATTAAAACCTCATCAAAACACGTTTCTATGGATGCCCCAATAAACAGCGAAGAAGAAGGTTCAATGTACGACTTAATACCTGCTTCAGACGATGAACAACCCGATAATACCCTCATAACCGACTCACTTCGAAAAGAAATAAACCGAATATTAAATACATTATCACCGCGTGAAGCCGATATTGTTAAAATGTATTACGGTTTAGATGGTTATCATCAACATTCGCTCGACGAAATTGGCGAAAAGTTTGAACTCACCCGAGAACGTGTTCGTCAAATAAAAGAAAAAGCTCTCCGAAGACTTAAACATACTTCGAAGAGCAAAATACTTAAAAGCTATTTAGGATAAACTTACTTAAAATTATAGCCTAATTCGAATGCTTTTAGATTTAATTCAACCACACTCTCACCTTTGTTTTTAAACATTTGATGAATAGCTTGTTGCATATCCTCTTTTGAAAAACCTAAATGGGGTGCCGATGCTCCTAAAATAATCATGTTAACTGACTTTTCGGAACCCAACTCTTTAGCCATTTCATCAGCAGGTATTAAAACATGATTTTTTATTTTTTTTATTTCACTATAAATCTTTTCTAAATCGGGGTAATTGGGAATGTTCACAAAAGGAGCTTTATTTGTAATAAGCCAACCTTCAGTACTTAAATAAGGTAAGTAGCGTAACGACTCCATTGGTTCAAGAGATATAATAATATCGGCTTGTCCTAAAGGAATTAAATCTGAAAATATTTCATTATCAGAAATTCTTAGGTTCGACATAACATCGCCACCTCGTTGACTCATTCCATGTACCTCGCTTTGTTTTAAGTACATTCCTTTATTTAACGCTGCTAAACCAATAATGGCTGCAACTGAGATGATACCTTGACCACCTACACCTGCTAAAACTATATCTTTTTTCATCTTATTATACTTTTTAGGTTTATTTGTTTTTAAACTTTTCACGCATACGTTTATCGAGCGTAACAATGCATTCGCGCTGAGGAATAATAACCGAAACACCGTCGTAAGCTAATTCTTCCTTTATTATTTTTACGTTTTCTTCATGGTTTTTAGCCAATGGTTTAATAATTCGAATATGTTCTGGTTCAACACCAACGCCACGACAAATAGCTTCAAGACGGTTTAATGCAGCTGATGGTTGCCCACCGGTCATTGCCGTTGTAAAATTATCAAGAATAAAAACTTTTACATTTGATTTGTGAACTACACAATCAATCAAACCTGTTATACCACTATGTGTAAAAGTACTATCACCTATAACTGCAATAGCTGGAACCAAACCTGCATCGGCAGCACCTTTTGCCATAGTTATAGAAGCTCCCATATCAACACATGTGTTGATAGATTCTAAAGGAGGAAGGGCACCCAGCGTATAACAACCTATATCTGAAAAAACTCTACCCTTTGAATAATCTCTTAAAGCCTCATTTATAGCTAAATAAGTATCGTTATGTGGACAACCTTTACACAAAGCAGGAGGACGAGGAGCCACTACCTCAGGCACTGATTTAAGCTCATTTGTCTTTAAGCCAATAGCTTGAGCTACAATTGTCGGATTCAGTTCACCATCGCGAGGTACTGTTCCATCTAAGCGTCCTTTAATTGTTTTACCTAAATTAAGCATTCCTTTTAACAATTCTTCGATAAGTGGATAACCCTCTTCTAAAACAAGAATAGAGCTACATTCATCGTATAACTTTTTTACCATTTTTTTGGGTATTGGATGCTGACCAATTTTAAGAACCGGATACGGAACACCATTGGGAAAATTCTCCATTAAATAATTATATGCTATTCCGCATGTAATAATACCTAATGATTTATCTTTTCCATCAATGTATTTATTAAATCCAGAATTTTCAGCTTCCAATTCTAAACTATCCTGAATCGATAGTAAACGGCGGTAATTTCTTTTAGCTATGACTGGTAAAAGCACAAATTGTCGTAAATCAGAAGGTAGTTTTAATTCGTTCTGTTTTCGAACAGTGCCTTTTATTTTAACGCCCGAACGGCTATGTGCTAAACGTGTTGTTATCCTTAGCAAAGTAGGAATGGCATATTTTTCAGACAAATCGAAAGCATAATGTACCATATCATATGCTTCTTGCTGATTGGCAGGCTCAAAAATGGGGATCATTGCAAATTTTCCATAAAAACGACTATCTTGCTCATTTTGCGATGAATGCATTGAAGGGTCATCGGCTGCAACCACAATAATTCCTCCGTTTGCTCCTGTAATAGAAGCATTTATAAAACCATCTGCAGCCACGTTTAAACCGACATGTTTCATCGTTACCATTGTTCTTTTACCAGCATACGACATGCCTAAAGCTCCTTCCATTGCAGTTTTTTCGTTAGCACACCAATTGGCTTTTATATTTAATTCCTTCGCCTGTTTTGATGCATGAACATACTCTGGTATTTCTGTTGATGGAGTACCAGGATATGCATATATGCCCGACATTCCAGCATCAATCGCTGCTTGAGCTATAGCTTCGTCACCTAATAATAATAATTTTTCCATGACTTAATTTTTTGAGTTCAAGTTTCAAACATACATGTTTTTTCTGAAAAGAAAAACGATTTTTATCAAAAGAATAAAGCAATCATTTTGCTTAGTATTAGCTAATAACAGTAGCCATAATTTTTCTTCTTCCTCCAAATTTTCTAAATTCACATAAATATATTCCTTGCCAAGTACCTAAAGCTAACTTATGATCTTTAATGGGAATAACTAACGAAACACCTATTAAACTCGATTTAATATGAGCGGGCATATCGTCTAATCCTTCGTATGTATGTTCAAAATATTTAAAATTTTCTGGCATAAGCGTTGAAAAAAAAGTTTTAAAATCGCTCCTAACTGAAAAATCTGCGTTTTCGTTAATTGTCAGAGCAGCCGATGTATGCTGAATAAATAAATTTAATAAACCGCTGGATGGCAAATTTGGAAGTTCGTCTAATATTTCATTCGTTATTAAATGAAAACCATACGAATAAGGTTTTAACAATATTTGTGTTTGATAAACCATAATTTATTAGCATTTTTACCAAAAAATAATTTCCACAAAATTAAAATAAATAATTGCTTTCTTCAATGCAACTTCAAAACTTGAAATATGTTTTTATTGTCTTTTATTTACTTATTTTTGTTGGTTTCAGTTTTACACAAGAAAAAAAAATTGTACAAATACGAGGTTTATTAACTAATCAACAAAACGACATTTTAAGTTATACATTCATTTACGACAAATATGCTCAAAAAGGTTATTTAACCAATGATAAAGGTGAATTTAACATTTTTGTTGAAAGAGGTACAGAGTTAATATTTAGTCATATCGGATACAAAAAATTTGCATACACCATACCTATTATTGGCAACACCGATTTACTTTTTTTGCGTATCAAATTAATACCCGATACCATTTTACTAAAAGAAATTACTGTTTTTCCATGGAAAACCTATCAACAATTTATACAAGTATTTATCAACACACCTATTCCAGACGATGATATTAGTAGAGCCGAACAAAATTTTGCCATTCTAAAAAAGCAATTAGCTACTATGGAAGAAGATGATAACTTTCAATCTGCTTCTATTGCATATAAAATAAATTTACAACAAATGGCTAATAATTTATATTGGAAAGGCCAGACTCAACCCATGCAAATATTTAATATTATGGCATGGCAAGAATTTATTAGATATATACGCGAAGGAAAATTTAAAAATCCGAATAAACGTAAAAAAAATTAAAATACTGGTATATTCTGATTAACTTTCATGCTATCTTTCTTGATATAAGGTATCTGAATAGTCTGTCCATCTTTGTAAATAGCTTTAAGCTCTAACTGTCCGTTGGGTTTCCATAATGATAATTCACCATCGTATTTTCCATACTTATATGAAATCTCACTTTTTAATTGTCCATTTTCGTACCATGTACGTGATGTTCCATGTTCTTGGCCGTCTACATAATAATCTTCACTCATTTTCTGACCATTAGGATAATACGTAACCCATGTTCCTTGTTCTAATCCATTTTTAATATATCCTCTACGCTTTTCTTTTCCGTTTTCATACCAAAATACCCAAAGACCATCTTCATAACCTGTTGAATAATTTCCCATTACTTTAGGGTTACCGTTTTCGTACCATGTTTCAAACTTTCCTTTTGGTAAACCTTCATTGTATGTCATCTTCTTTTCGAGCGTACCATTTTCATACCATGATACCCACATTCCATGTTCTTTGTCATCTTTATATTTACCTTTTTGTTGAATGTTTCCATTTTCATACCATGTTATCCATTCTCCATGCTTTAAGCCTTCTTTAAAAAACTTTTGCTCTTTCTTTTTACCATTCTCATAATAGCTCAACATTTCGCCATTGGGTTTTCCTTCTTTATAATAAGCAACTTGCTTTAATCGCTTATTTTCATACCACTCTTTTTGAATTCCTTCGCGTTGACCTTTTTCATAATTTTCTTCAATTAATGTATCTCCATTGTCGCTAAATACTAATTGACGTCCTTGTTTTATCCCATTTAAATAACGCATTTCAGCAACTTTCAAACCCGTATTTTTGAAAACGTAAGAAATACCATGCAACTTACCTTCTTTATAAAAAAATACTTTTTTAATATTATCATCAATTTTTTCGCATTCACCTGTATAAGCTATATTTCGACCATCTTTTATAATTCCATTTTCTTCATGAAGTTCTGAACAATCGCAATGCCGAGTACACGAAAATATTAAAACTCCTGTGCTAATAAACAGTGAATATGTTAATAGCTTTATAAGCATTTAAATATTTTTTAAGTTTATACGAAAATTCAAAAGAAAAGTTTCAAAATAATTTGTTCAATTTTATCTTTTATCCATTTTGAGGGCTGAGGGCAGTTATTAACAATAATGGCAAATGCAATGGTATGTTTATCTTTAGTTGTTATATATCCAGCTAAACTTCGAATATTGGTCATAGTTCCGGTTTTAGCAACAACTTTTCCTTGTGCTTTAGTATTTACAAACATCTTAGAAAGTGTACCATTTTCGCCGGCAACAGCTAAAGAATTATAAAATATTTTTTTATAGGAGCTATAGTTTGACATAAATTCTAAAACTTTAACAAATTGTTGTGTACTTAATGCATTAAATCGCGATAAGCCCGATGCATCATACAGCAAACAATCACCTGTTCTGTTTTTCCAAAAACGATTAACTGCTAATGTTCCAGATTCTGTTGTAGTAGATTTATATTGTATGTAACCACACATTCGTGCCATAGCTTCTGCAAATATATTGATACTGTATAAATTTGTCAAGTTAACGATTTGACTGAGGTTTGGAGAATAATGTGTATAAAAAAGTGTTGTTTTTTCGGTAGTATCGACAATATAATTATATTCCATCCGAAAATCAGGATTTTGCGTTACTTTTATTGCATACTTTTCTATTATCTTTTGTAACATTACGGCAGCTGTTAATGGAGGATTAGGGATACTACCACGAACTTCGAAACTATCAGATTTTAATGGAATAAGTCCAACAACAAGGCGTGTAGAATCAAAAATATCGCCATATATAATACTTTGATCGTTCGAAACTTTTCCGCCCCAAAGATTGTTTATAATTTCTATTGGAATATTTTCAGGATAAATATTGGTAAGTGTAGCAGGCTCTAATGAATCCGAAGTCTTAAAATAAAGACTATACTCATTATTATATATATTTAATCCACATGACGAGGCCCCAAAATAATTGGCTACATCGCCAACAATCCAAGTAGAAGTAGGTAAATTATAGTTGTAAAAAGTGGCATCACCTATTATTTTACCATCAATATATTTTATTCCTTTTGATTTTAACCATAATGCAACAGAATCAAACGGACTATTTTTCTCGAAGTAGGATTTAAAAAAACGACTATATAAAGTTGGATCACCATACCCTTTAATGATAATATTGCCTTTTAAAACCGAATCAGAAACAAAACCAGTATAATAAAATTCAGTTTTAAACTGAAATGAAGGTTTTAAAATATGTAAAGCAGCCCCTGTAGTAAAAAGTTTAACAATAGAGGCAGGCGTTAACTTTAAATTTCCATTGTAGTCGATTAAAAGCTTATCATTGGTAATATCTTTAGCTGTTATAGCAACAATGCCTCCCTGCCAACTACTATCGGTCAACAAAAAAGATATTTTATTTACATAAATAGAATCACCTTTAAAAACTTGACTATAAGAACAAAGATACAAAAAAATAGTAATAAGAAAAAATAATAGCCTCATCATTTTTTACGCAAACCTACTCATTTTTTTAATATTTTACACATTTTTACTTGCATTTATTTGCAGAATTAAAAATTTACTTGTAAACTTGCAAATCTTTTTGTTTAAGAAATCACTTTCTTTCTTAAAAATCCAAATTATTCTTATTTAGCAAAAAATCAAAATAGTATGTTTGACGCAACAGAATTAATTTCTAAAAAACTAGTAGAATTACGAAGTATTGCCAAAGGTTTAGGTGTAAAGTATGCCGACGTTTTAAAAAAAGAGGAACTTATTCAAAAAATAATAGAAGCAGAATGGCAAAAAGAAAATAATACAAAAGACCATTTACAATTATCATTTAAGTTAGAAGAAGATACAAAATCTGAAAACGAAACCATTAATAAAGAAGAAACGAAACGCAAACGTAAACGCAAAATTGTTACCACCGAACCAATAGATAGTTCTATTTCGAAATTAACAAACCCCGAAATAATTGACGAAGAAATAATTCCTAAAGCCTTACAAGAAGGATTTGATGACGAAATCAACATTACCATTGAACCAGAAATAAACATCGATAACAAAACCAATGATATAGTTCAAGTTGAAATTATTGCAGAGAAAAAAGAAACGAATTCTTTAGAAGATGAAAACCATTCATCCGTTAATCAAACAGAAGCAATTCTCCAAACAGAAAAAACAGAAAACAATACTAAACCAAAAACATATACTCCTTATCACAATAAGAACGGACAAGAAAAAGCTATCATCGACAAAAACAACGATTTTGATGGCATAGCAACCACCGTTGGTGTATTAGAGATTATGCCCGAAAATTATGGTTTTCTCCGCTCGCCCGATTATAATTATTTATCATCACCCGACGATGTGTATGTGTCACAATCGCAAATAAAACACTTGGGTTTAAAAACGGGTGACACCATAAAAGGCTCCGTAAGACCACCACGTGAAGGTGAAAAATATTTTCCATTGGTAAAAATTGAAGAAATTAATGGGCTACCTCCCGAACTCATAAGAGAGCGTGTTCCCTTTGACCACCTTACTCCCCTTTTTCCAAACGAAAAATTTAATATAGCCGAAGGTCCTAAAGCAACTATCTCTACTCGAATTGTAGATATGTTCGCCCCTATAGGTAAGGGACAACGCGGACTAATTGTAGCCCAACCCAAAACGGGAAAAACTGTTTTATTAAAAGAAATTGCTAATGCTATAGCACATAACCACCCCGAAGTATATCTTATGATATTACTCATTGACGAACGTCCCGAAGAAGTTACCGATATGGCTCGTAGTGTTAATGCAGAGGTAATAAGCTCTACATTCGACGAGCCTGCCGAACGCCATGTAAAAATCGCTAATATTGTTCTCGAGCGAGCTAAACGCATGGTAGAATGCGGCCATGATGTCGTTATACTTCTCGACTCTATTACCCGCTTAGCTCGAGCATATAACACGGTTGCACCAGCATCGGGTAAAATTTTAACCGGTGGAGTTGATTCTAACGCCCTGCACAAACCCAAACGTTTCTTTGGTTCGGCTCGAAACATTGAAAATGGAGGTTCGTTAACTATCATAGCAACTGCGCTAACCGAAACAGGATCGAAAATGGATGATGTTATTTTTGAAGAATTTAAAGGCACTGGCAATATGGAACTCCAACTCGACAGAAAACTAGCCAATAAGCGAATTTTCCCAGCTGTTGATATTTTAGCTTCAAGTACACGTCGTGAAGAGCTTTTACATCCACAAGAAGTACTCAATAGAATTTGGATATTGCGTAACTACCTTTCAGATATGACTCCTGTAGAAGCGATGGAATTTTTCAAAGATCGTTTAGCACGGACACAAAGCAACGAAGAGTTTTTACTAACGATGAGCAGCGAATAAAATTGGTTTTTAAACATATTTTCTTTTTTAAGAAAATTCTACTTTTGAGGATGGAAATATAGAATTATTAACTAACTCATTAAAAATATTTTACAATGGCAAAAGAAAAAAAATTTATGACATGCGATGGCAATCATGCTGCTGCGCATGTTGCATACATGTTTAGCGAAATGGCATGTATTTATCCTATTACCCCCTCTTCGAATATGGCCGAAAATGTTGATGAATGGGCAGCACAAGGACGTAAAAACATTTTTGGCGAAACAGTTCGCGTAGTTGAAATGCAATCAGAAGCTGGAGCCGCTGGAGCAGTTCATGGAGCCTTACAAGCAGGCACATTATGCTCTACTTATACTGCCTCACAAGGTTTATTGCTCATGATTCCCAACATGTATAAAATTGCAGGTGAATTATTACCCGGTGTTTTTCATGTTAGCGCACGTAGCTTAGCTGCACAAGCATTATCTATTTTTGGCGACCATAGCGACGTAATGGCAACCCGTAATACTGGCTTTGCTTTATTAGCAACAGCTTCAGTACAAGAAATAATGGATATTGCTCCTGTGGCACATTTAGCTGCGATTAAATCGAGAGTGCCTTTTCTACACTTTTTCGATGGTTTCAGAACATCGCACGAAATCCAAAAAATTGAATATATCGAGAATGAAGATATTATCAACTTAGTTGATAAAGATGCTCTACAAGCATTCCGTAATAGAGCTTTAAACCCTAATCACCCAGTAACTCGTGGTACCGCCCAAAATCCTGATATTTATTTCCAAGCACGCGAAGCAGCCAATCGTTTTTACGATGCCGTGCCCGATATCGTTGAGTATTATATGCAAGAAATGGCAAAAATAACAGGACGCGAATACCATCCATTCGATTACTATGGACATCCAGAAGCTGAAAATATTGTGATTGCAATGGGCTCCATTACCGATACTCTAAAAGAAGTAATCGACTACAAACTTAAACGCGACGAAAAAGTTGGTTTAATTAGCGTTCATCTTTACCGTCCATTCTCGAAAAAATACTTCATGAAAGTTTTACCCAAAACCGTAAAACGTATTGCAGTATTAGACCGCACCAAAGAACCCGGAGCAACCGGCGAACCTCTCTATTTAGATGTAGTTGATGTTTTCTATGGTGAAGAAAACAAACCTCTTATCGTTGGTGGTCGCTATGGATTAAGCTCCAAAGACACTACCCCCGGAATGATGTTCTCAGTATTTGACAATTTAGCTCTAAATGAACCCAAAAATCATTTTACAATTGGTATCATAGACGATGTTACTTTTACTTCACTTCCTATGCGTGAAATACAATGCTTATGCGAAGGTGGCGTATTCGAAGCAAAATTCTATGGCATTGGAAGCGATGGTACCGTTGGCGCAAATAAAAACTCCATCAAAATTATCGGTGAAAACACCAATAAATACGTTCAAGCATATTTTGCATACGACAGTAAAAAATCGGGTGGTGTTACCATATCGCACTTACGTTTTAGCGACAATGTTTTAAGATCGCCTTATTTGGTTTGCAACCCCGACTTTGTTGCTTGCCATGTTCCTGCGTATCTAGACAAATACGATATGCTTAAAGGATTAAAACGCAATGGAACATTCCTCTTAAACAGTATCTGGGATGCAGAAGAAACAAAAAAACATTTGCCCGACTCAATTAAAAAATATTTAGCAGAAAACGAAATAAATTTCTATATCATCAATGCTTCAAAAATAGCTGAAGAAATTGGTCTACCTGGCAGAACGAATACAATTATGCAAGCTGCCTTCTTCAAAGTTGCCAATGTTATTCCATACGATTTAGCTGTAAAAGCCATGAAAAAAGCTATCGAAAAAACATATGGCAAAAAAGGTGAAAAAGTAGTACAACTCAATTATGCCGCTGTAGATGCAGGCGAAAAAGTTATTAAAGTCGAAATACCACAAGATTGGAAAAATATAGTAGTTAAAGATACCACCCAAGACTCTCATTTACCTGACTTTATTAAAAAAGTTGTAAACCCCATCAATGCTCTTAAAGGCGATGATTTGCCAGTCAGCGCATTTTTAGATAGAGAAGACGGCACATTCCCAGCTGGAACTACAAAATATGAAAAACGTGGTATTGCTATTAATGTTCCAACCTGGATTTCAGACAACTGTATTCAATGTAACCAATGTTCATTTGTTTGTCCTCACGCTGCTATTCGTCCATTCTTACTTAATGAAGAAGAACTTAAAAATGCTCCCGAAGGCACTGTAACATTGAAAGCAAACGGTAAAGATTATGCTGGTTTACACTTCAGAATTCAAGTTAGTGTTCTCGATTGTACAGGTTGTGGTAATTGCGTTGATGTATGTCCAGCAAAAACGAAAGCCCTAGAATTTAAAACACTCGAAAGTCAACATGCTGAAATTAAACGTTGGGAATACTTATCAGAAAATGTTACCTATAAAACAATAGCCGATCCTACCTCAACCGTAAAAGCAAGCCAATTTGCACAACCACTCTTTGAATTTTCGGGTGCATGTGCTGGTTGTGGCGAAACACCCTATATTAAACTTATAACTCAACTTTTTGGCGATAGAATGATTGTTGCCAATGCTACAGGATGCAGCTCTATATACGGTGGTTCTGCTCCTTCAACTCCTTATTGTGCGAATAAAGAAGGTAAAGGAGTGGCTTGGGCAAACAGTTTATTCGAAGATAATGCTGAATACGGCTTTGGTATAGCATCGGGTGCTAAAAAACTCCGTGAACGTGTAAAACGTTATATGCAACAATTATTAAACGAAAACATTAATGCTCAAACCAAAGAAGCAATTCAGGCATGGATCGATAATTTTAATAATAGCACTACGACCAAAGAAGTTTCTGCTAAGGTAGCTGAAATGTTAAAAAAAGAAAATCACCCACTCTGTAATGAAATATTAGCATTAGAACAATACTTTGTAAAACCCAGTGTTTGGATTATTGGCGGCGACGGTTGGGCATACGATATTGGCTACGGTGGTTTAGACCATGTAATTGCATCGGGCGAAGATGTGAATATTTTAGTTCTCGACACCGAAGTATATTCCAACACAGGTGGTCAGGCATCAAAAGCTTCTCCTTTAGCTGCAGTTGCTAAATTTGCTGCTTCGGGTAAACGTATTCGTAAAAAAGACTTAGGACTCATAGCTACTACATACGGTTATGTTTATGTAGCACAAGTTTCGATGGGGGCTAGTCAATCACAGTACTTAAAAGCTATTCGCGAAGCCGAAGCTTACCAAGGTCCTTCTATTATAATTGCTTATGCTCCTTGTATCAATCATGGCTTACACGATGGCATGGGTAAATCACAAGAAGAAGCTAAATTAGCTGTTGAATGTGGCTACTGGACTTTGTATCGTTATAATCCAGAACTCGAAAAACAAGGACTAAATCCTTTCCAAATTGATAGCAAAGAACCCGACTGGAGCAAATTCCAAGCCTTTTTAAATAGCGAAGTCCGATTTACTTCACTTAAAAAGACTTTCCCACAAGAAGCTGAAATTTTATTTAAAGAAGCCGAAGAAAATGCAAAATGGCGTTATAATCAATACCGCAGATTAGCTAGCGCATTTGCAACTGAAAAAACAATATAAAAATATATGTTTTATATAAAAAAAGCCGGTTAAAACCGGCTTTTTTTTATATAACCTTATCATAAATATTTTCATCTTAAACTATTTTATAAAAAACAATATATATATTTTCAACCCAAGTACGATGAATAAAAGTTTCTTTTTTGTCGAGTCTAACCTTTTTGTCGTCGTTCTAAGCTTGTCTAATTGCTCGTTATTCTGAGCTTGTCGAAGAATGACCCCAATGCTTATTTAGGTTTGTGTATGGTTATACCTCGACAGGCTCGGTATGACGGTGGGTTTAGGGTTTATTCTTCAAAAAAATATTACTATTTTTATTAGCCTGGTTGAATTTGTTTATTCATGCTACTTAGGTTTAAACTTTTTATAAAAACAAAAAAATGTTTATTTTCAATATTTTTTTAAAAATTTGAACAATTTAGTATATTATTTCTACTATAAGTCCTTGACTTTTTTATTTTTTTACTATATTTTTGCTAAAATTTTTAGACTATGAAATATTGTTTTTTGATTTTCTTTGCTTTTTCATTATCAACAGTCTTTGCACAAGTAAAAACAACCCGTTATATTCATGTTAAATATTCTTATATTGTTGAAAATGTTAATTCCGAATTGCAATTGCAAAAATTACAAAACGATTTTAAACAAATTAAAGGCGTAGATGAAGTTAAATACACGTATAAACCTGAAAAGCAAAAAGCACAATACATCATTTATACCACCCAGCAAATTCGTCAATCAGAAGCGGACGAAGAATTTCACATCACTTCATTAAAAGAAGCTATCATCAAAAACAATTTAGTTCCTAATGAACTAAAAGAAGAAATAGTAGAACAATAAAATCAAAACCATGATAAAAACAAGAAATTTACTTGCTATTGCAAGCGTTGTATTATTATCTTTTAATGTGTTTAGTCAGGGCAATGATTGCTCAAATGCAACAACTATTTCAGTAACTGCCAACTGCTCAAGCCCTGTATCGGGGACTTCGGCAGGAGCAACCCAATCGTTTGCCGGTTGCGTAGGAACAGCCGATGATGACGTTTGGTATAAATTTACGGCAACAGCGACCAGCCATGTCATCACAGTTACACCATCGGCAAGTTACGACCCTGTAGTTGAACTTTTTTCGGGCAATTGCAGTTCGTTAACTTCTCTTTATTGCCGAGACAATGGAATGACAGGCGAAGCCGAAACGATATATGCTACCGGATTAACCGTTGGCAATACTTATTACGTAAGAATTTATCACTATTACAGCGGTAGTGGTTCTAATACATTCACCATTTGCGTAACAACGCCCCCCTCTGCTCCAACAAATGACAATTGCAGCAGTGCCAGTACTTTAGTTGTAAGTACTACATGTAGCTATACCAATGGTTCATCGTATGGTGCAACAGCATCGTCCACTCCTGCCTGTGCTGGTTCACCCGACGACGATGTGTGGTATAAATTCACCGCCACCAATGCCGTTCAAACCATCACCGTTGATCCATCTGCCAATATGGACCCTGTTGTGGAACTGTTTTCGGGTTCTTGCTCCAGCCTTACCTCCTTGTATTGTCAAGACGATGGCTTTACAGATGGTAACGAAGTAATCAATGCCGTTGGGCTTATTCCGGGACAGACTTATTATATTCGTGTTTACGATTATTATAACTCAAATGGCGGATACCCATTCCAAATATGCGTAACAGGTAGTTCAACTTCAACTCCCATCAACGATGAATGTGCAAATGCAATAGAATTGCCCGAAGTAACATCTGAATGTAATTATTATTATTTTACAACTACAGGTGCAACTAATTCTACCACTACTCCCCTTCCGACTAATTGCGAAAACTTTGATGGCACTCCCAATGCCGGTGGTTTTAGTACCAGTTCAAAAGATGTTTGGTTTAAAATAAAAGTTCCTTCCAATGGGAAATTGAGTATTAGACCTATGCCAGCTTATGGTATAAGTGATGCAGCTATGGTTTTATATTCAGGTACGTGTGGTTCATTAAGTCAAATAGCCTGCTCCGATGACCATAATTACCCAGGTACAAGCAATGACATGAAACCTTATATCAATGTTTCGGGTTTAACAGTAGGTTCGTATGTTTATTTAAGGTATTGGGCATTTGGCTCAGCCTCGGGCGACTTTGCTATTTGTGTCGAATCGCCAACCAACGATGCTTGTTCAAATTCACTACAAATATGCGACATAAACGGCTACGCCGGTTCAACGAGTTCTGCATTTACCGCTGACCGACCCGGTAATATGCGAGGAAATGCTGAAATGAACGACCCACCTACTTACACTTATACTCCAGGCACCTGTCAACCCGGTGGTATATTCGGCTTAGGGGGTTCATGGGGAACAGGCGCTCCCAATTGTGATGTACAAATTAACAACAATTCGTGGATTAAATTTACAGCTTCGAATACAAGTGTTACCCTCAATGTTAATATTAGCAACTGTTGGGTAGGTAATTATCCCTCTGGAGGTATTCAAATGCAAATATTTTCAGGAAATTCGTGCACCAATTTTGCTCCTGTAAGCGATTTTAAAGAAGGTTCTTCTACCTTTACCATTACAGCCAACAATTTAACTGTCGGTAATGAATATTATTTGATGATAGATGGCTTTGCTGGAGATATTTGTGACTATAGCATAACGGCTAATACCGGCGTTCAGTTTACTGATATTACCGCTACCAGCACTTCTATTTGCCCTGGTCAAAGTGTAACGCTAACGGCACCATCGGGTGCTACCAGCTATTTATGGTCACCGGGTGGACAAACCACTCAAAGCATTACGGTTTCTCCGGCAACTACATTTACCTACTCATGCGAAGTAACAGGCGTTTGTAACTATAAGCAAACATTAAATAAAACTGTTGTTGTAAATCCTTTACCCACAATTAGTATTTCGAACAATGGTCCAATATGTCAAGGTGGCACATTAACACTTAGCGCCTCGGGCGGAAGTACGTATAATTGGTCAGGACCAAATGGATTTTCTAGTACACAACAGAATCCAAGTATAACATCAGCTAGTACTGCAGCAAGTGGAACTTATTATGTTACTGTTACCTCGTCGGCAGGATGTTCAAGCACATCTTCAACCAGTGTAACGGTAAATGCGGCTCCATCCTCTCCTACTGTATCAGCCACCAATACGACCATATGCAACGGACAATCGACCACTATCAATGCATCTGGTAGCGGAGCCAGCTACTTTCAAGTATATAATGCCTCTACCAACGGTACTCTATTAGGAACCACTCCATTAACAGTGTCACCTACAGCTACTACTACTTATTATGTACAAGCTGTAAGTAGCTCAGGATGCACCAATTTAGGTGGACGAGTTCCAATAACCATCACCGTTAATCCCAATCCGACACCAAGCATCAGCAGTAACAGCGGTATTTGTGCCGGACAAACTTTGCAATTAAATGCCTCGGGAGGAACTAGCTATAATTGGTCTGGTCCTAATGGTTTTACCAGCACACAGCAAAATCCTTCGATTCCGTCAGCCACCACTGCTGCAACCGGAACTTATACCGTTACCGTAACCAACAGTTACAACTGTTCAGCAACAGCTTCGACCTATGCTACCGTTAATACGTTACCAAACGCAACAGCAAGCAGCAACAGTGCTATATGTTCGGGGCAAACACTTAATTTATATGCTAATGGAGGTAGCACCTATAGTTGGTCAGGACCAGCAGGCTTCACCAGTTCTAATCAAAACCCTGTTATTACTAATGCTACCACTTCCAATTCAGGGATATATTATGTAACAGTAAGCAATGGCACATGTTCAAGTACAACCTCAATAAATGTTACCGTCAATGCTACACCTACGGTAAGCATATCGAGCAACAGCCCACTTTGCACTGGAAATACATTACAACTTAATGCCAGTGGTGGTAGCAGTTATCAATGGTCGGGTGTAGGTGGCTTCACCAGCACTCAACAAAATCCTACCATTCCCAATGCACAATTATCAAACCAAGGTACTTACTACGTAACGGTAACCGCTTCGAATGGATGTACCGCAGTAGCAAGCACCGATGTTTATATTAGCAGTTCGTTTAATTCGACGATTACACCCGCCGGACCATTTTGTTCGAACGGAAATCCTGTAACTTTAACAGCTGCAACGCCCGGTGGCACATGGTCGGGCAATGGTATTACCGATGCTATTCTTGGCGTATTTAATCCCACCAATGCAGGACCTGGTACACACACCATTACTTATACCATATCCGGTTCTTGTGGTTCAACAAGTACAACCAATATTACTGTTTATCAAAGCCCAACAGCTGTTGCATCATCGAATAGTCCCATTTGCGAAGGTCAAACACTTAACTTAAACTCCAATAATGTTTCAAATGCTTCATACGTTTGGAATGGACCAAATAGTTTTAGCAGTACCCAACAAAATCCATCTATAAATAATACAACGATTAACAATGGCGGAAACTATACACTTACCATTACCGATACCCATCAATGTACGGCAGTAACAAGTATTAACGTAACCATTAATCCTGCTCCATCGGTAAGTTTAACAGCTAGCAATCCTATTTGCCAAGGTTCTACTTTAAATATTAGTGCGACATCCGGTTATAATTCCTATAGTTGGCAAGGACCGAATGGTTATCAATCATCTCAATCGTCTATTTCTATTCCCAATGCTAGTTCAGCCCAGTCAGGGACTTATACCGTAACGGTTACTAATGCAAATGGTTGTTCGAAAATTGAATCTATTGTAATCAACGTTTTGAATTTTGCTTCAGCATCCATGACTGTTAATGCTATTAACCCTGCATGTTCGTACAGTAACGATGGACAAATTCAACTTTTCGTTAGCGGAGGTACACCGCCTTATCAATATCATTGGTCGCACGATAACACCAACACTTCTAACATAGCTAATAATCTTCAAGGTGGCTATTATAGCATAACCATAACCGACGGCAATGGTTGTAATATAGATACACTCATCAACCTTTCGGCTCCTGAGCCCATTCAAATTGATGTAACCCCTCAAAATCCAAATTGTTTTGGTATTCACGACGGAAGCATCACAACCCATGTTAGCGGTGGAACTCCAAACTACACCTATTTTTGGAACAATAATTCGACCTCTGCTCAACTAACGCAGATAGGTCCCGGAGTATATTCGCTAACGGTTACCGATAGCCATCAATGTACATCGGTATCTTCGAATATTACTATTACCGAACCCGATGAAATCATACTTCAGCTAAGTGCTACCAACAATCAATGCCCATCGGATAATATTGCATCAGCCACTGCTCAAGTTTCGGGAGGTGTAAGCCCCTATACTTATCAATGGTCGAATGGACAAAATACCCCTACTATAAATCACATTGAAGGAGGCTATTATAGTATAACCGTAACCGATGCGAACTCTTGCAATAAGGTTGATAGTATTTACGTTATTTCACCCGATGGCTTTACCAATAATGCTTTAGTTATCAAAGATACCATTAACGGAGTAGCTTCTATCGACAATCAAATAAGCGGAGGAACACCACCTTACCAATATACATGGTCAAGCGGACAAAACACCGAAGATTTAATCAATATCGAAGCCGGTACCTATATTTTAACCGTAACCGATGCGGCTAATTGTACTTTTATAGATACTTTTGATATAAAACTTCCTATTTTAATACCTACCCTATTTACTCCCAATGGCGACAACACCAACGACCATTTTAACATTAAAAACATTCACATCGTAGCAAAAGTTCACATCGAAATTTATAATCGCTGGGGAAACAAATTATTCGCTTTTGATGGAACGGGCAGCGAATATGCTAATCCTGACCGTCAATGGGACGGAACTTCGAATGGCAAAGAATTGCCCATGGGTTCGTTTGTTTATATTGTAATTGTAAACGATAACGAAGTACATAATGGGGTCGTTTCGATTGTGAGATAAAACCAGTTTTTTTAAACTTTAATATAACATTTTTAAAAGCGTAATTTATTTAAATAATTTATATTACCTAGCATTTCAATAGTTTAAACCCAAATTAATCAATAGGAATTTCGTCTCGTTATAAGTTTAATAACGAGACGAGCCGAACTGCTTGATTTAGTTAGGGTAGTCCCGATTTACTGTTTGTTTCAATTCCAATTTATAAAATTGATTACAAGCACTTTATCGTATAGGCATTTCTAATGCGTAATCTGAGTTAAATTATTCATAGAGTATAATTACCCATTTAATATCAAGCAATATTGCTTAATTATAAAATTTAATTGTGAGACCTTTGCAAAACTCTTTTTGGGGCGAGTCCAACCTTTTTGTAGTCATTCTGAGCTTGTCGAATTTCCCGTCATTCTGAGCTTGTCGAATTTCCCGTCATTCTGAGCTTGTCGAAGAATGACCCCAATGCTCATTTAGTTTTGCGTATGGTTATACCTCGACAGGCTCGGTATGACAGTGGGTGTAGGGTTTATTCTTCTATAAATATTACTATTTTTATTAGCCTGATTGAATTTGTTTATTCATCCTACTTAGGTTAAAAATGTCCAAAAAGAGACCTATGCAAAACTATAATAAAACAACTGTATTCGTTATTGGAATAAAAAAAACAATCTTATTTTCAATTTTTTTTTCAATTACATGAGAATAAAAAAGGAGTTTTGCAAAGGTTTCATGATGATAATGATGTTTTTTGATTGGATGCTGAAATAAAATCAGTATGACGGTTTTTGGTTAGTGTTGGGTTTTGTGGAGATGCTGAAACGAGTTCAGTATGACGATCGGGAGGTAGTGTTGTAGTTTGAGGAGATGCTGAAACGAGTTCAGCATGACGGTTGGAGGGTAGTATGGTGGTCTTTTGAAATAGGCAATATTCACCACACCATTCGTCATCCCGAACTTGTTTCGGGATCTTCCCACGACTTCGCCACTTTTTAGGCTTTAGTAATTGATATACAAATATATATAAAATTATGTAGGCACTACATGATTTTACAAGTAATTATATATCAATACATTATTGAATCATAAATGAAATATTTGATATTTTTAATCCTACTGATTGATAAATTTCTTTTGCTAGTTGAGTTATATTTGACGGAATACCATAGCGTTTATTCGTTTTTTTATCACGCAAAATACTAAGTTGTACACTTAACAACAATTGACGTATATTTTGTGGTGAGA
>JABUFC010000028.1 GCA_013314715.1 Bacteroidales bacterium
GTCATATTTCCTGATTTTTCTAATTTCATAACGCTAAAATAACCATTATTTCTGGAATTTTAAATAAAAACATCAATAAGTTATTAACAATCACATATTTGCATGTTAATAGCCTTGCAAAGGACTCTATTTTTAGGTATTTCAAACAATTTCAGAAAAGCATTTTTTTATTCACAAAGATATACGATTATTTAGTATTTTTATGCTTTAAAAAATATCATAAAATATGAAAATCATTAAACTATTGACCATTTTGCTTGCATGCATTACATTTGGTAGTTTATTCTCACAATCTGATACAGAAAATAAAATTAAGAATATTGAAAAAAGAATAAAACTATTAAGTGATAGTCAAATCGATTATTATAAACAGCTCGAAGTATATAAACACAAATGGATTCAAGAGCAATTAAAAAAATATGCCATACCTAAAATAACCGAAGAAGGTTTTTTGGTTTACCATTCTGCCATGGCTTTATTTTATATCGAAAAATATGGACAATCGAAATGGGTGGCTCATATGATTTTGCCCGATATTGCCACTGGTATCGAAACCAGAACCAACGATTTTAGACAAGACAGCCTTATTTCTGTTGGTACACCCGATAAAATCGATTATTTTAATTCGGGCTATGACCGCGGACACTTAGCCCCATCTGCCGATTTCCGATGGTCAAGAAAAGCGTTAAGCGAATCGTATTATTATTCGAATATGTCACCTCAAAAACCTGAATTTAATCGTGGTAAATGGTCACAAGTCGAAGATTTTCTTCGTCAATATGTAATTTATTCGGGGCACCCTATTTTTGTAATTACAGGTGGACTCCTTAACGATACCATCAAAAAAAGCATAGGAATAAAGAAAAAAATAAAAGTACCTCCCTACTTTTATAAAATAGCAGTTGACTTAGAAACTAAGCCTGCACAAGCCATAGCTTTCTATATGCTCAATGGAACCAATACTAAACCTATTATATCATACACCATTCCTATTGATAGCATTGAAAAAAAAACCGGTATAGACTTTTTCTATTTACTACCCGATACACTCGAAAATCGATTAGAAGCAATGAACGATGTTACTCTATGGCAATCAAAAGAAACAAAGGGCAATGTTAAACCATTGGAAGCAGAAGAGCTACCTAAAGGTGCTATTAATACTGTTGAAGCAGAAAAATATGTAAACCAAAAAGCCACAGTTTGTGGTACTGTTGTCGTTACTCGTGTTTTAAAAGATAACAAAGGCGTAGTTGTTAACTTAGACCAACGATTCCCTAACAATCTTTTTTCATTTACCATTTGGCAAAATAACATTCCTAACTTTAGCTACGAGCCAGCAAGTTATTTACTAAACAAAAAAATTTGTGTTACTGGCGAAATAAGCCTCTATCGAGGTAAGCCTACTACCGATGTTAGAAACGAAAAAGCAATTGAATTTTTAAACGACGAAAAAGAATAACCTAAATACAAAATATACGTAAAACATGCAAATCTATTTTTAGAGTGATACTTAAACTTAAACATACTATATTCATTATATTTGTAATGTCGCTCTTGACAGATTCACTACTAATTCTTTCTCAAAACATGCCACAAAGCAAAAAGAAACTACAAAAAATGGCTCAAAATTATTTCGACAACGAACAATTCGACAAAGCACTCCCATATTATCTCAAATTAGACAGTTTAGAGCCTAATAATTTTGAAACTAAATATTATATCGGAGCCTGTTATTTGAATTCATCTCAAGACAAAACTCAAGGAATCCCCTATTTAGAATTTGCGATTAAAAAAGGCGAAGCACTTTTGCCAAGTGTTGTATTTTACGATTTAGCAACTCTTTACCATTTAAACTATCAGTTCGACGAAGCCATTGAAATGCTCAAAAAATTTATCGATCGAGCTCCCAAAACCGATATTTTATTAAATAAAGCCAATTATTTAATTAAAAATTGTCAAAATGCGAAACAATTGCAAACTGTTGCCAATAATATTGACCTTATACGACTTGAAAAAAATATCAATACAGAAAATAGCGAAACAACCCCATTTATTTCAGCCGATGAAAATCAACTTTATTTCACCCGAACTTTTTATAAAAAAAACGCAGGTATTGAATTTGAAACTGCAAAAGAGATTTACTTAGCCACTAAAACAAACGAACAAACATTTGACATAAAAAAAATTAATTTTGAAAACAGTCAATTAAAAGCCTCCGTGTCATTAGCCGGTATATCGCCCGATGGCGAAACCCTATTCTTTGCAATTGGAGATGAAAACAATGCCGATATATATGCTTGTAAAATAAATAACGGTTCACTCGGTCCTCTTATTAAGCTCCCCGATATCATTAACTCACCCTATGCAGAAACCACCATAAGTGTTAGCCCTGATGGACGTACTTATTATTTTTCAAGCAATAGACCCGGAGGTTACGGTGGCAAAGATTTATATAGAGCCATTATGGACGACCATAACGAATGGTCTGTAATTGAAAATCTTGGACCATCAATAAATACAGAATTAGACGAAGATGCACCTTTTATACACCCAGATTCAAAAACACTTTATTTTTCATCTAAAGGACATAACAGTATTGGCGGCTACGACATTTTTTACTCACATAATATCAATAAAAACGAATGGGAATACCCTACCAATATCGGATTTCCAATAAACACCCCAACCGATAATGTGGGCTTTGTAATTACTGCCGATGGAAATAATGCCTATTTTACTTCATACAGCAATGATAATAAATATGATATTTATATTGCTATTCTTCATAAAACAATTCCTTTAACAATGGTAAAAGGTGTTATACGCGGTGGAGACCCTCCCAAGCCAATTAAAGCACGTATAAGAGTTATTGACAAAGAAACCAATCAATTAATCAAGTATGTTTACAATCCTAATCCAAAAACAGGTAAATACTTAATGATATTCCCTCCAAATAAAAACTACGATATGATTATCGAAGCCGAAAATTATTTGCCTCAACTCGTCAATATATACATCCCAAATCAAACCTATTTTTATGAACTATATCAAGAAATTTTTTTAAAACAAGTTAAAGTAAGCAAAAACGATACAGCTATTGGTCAAGAAATTAGAATATCTAACACCTTTTATGATATATATAAAACCGATATATCCGATAGCATTCTTACTATAGAACAACAAAAACGCCAAAAACACGTTGACGAGCTTCTTAAACTGGTAGAAAATATTATTACCACTACCGATAGTTTAACCATTGAACAAGTAGAAAAAACACTTACCAAAGACACTTCTATAAACAAAGAATATTTAACAAAAAATCGTTACAATAAATTACTCGACCTAGTGGAAACAGCTATCGAAAAAACAGACTCTACTACCCTTCAACTATTAGACGCCAATGCTATCTATAATGATGTAACCAATAAAATATTTTTTTACGGAACTCAACTTAACGAACAAAAAATGTCAAAAATTATTATCGGCAATGATACATTATACACCCTTCCGGCAATTAACACCATAAAACCTCTCGAAATAAAAACTCCATCCGTAGTTCAAATTAAAAACGATAGCATATTTAAACCAGTAAAAAAAGAACCCGATTTCAGAAATTGTCCTGACAGTTGCAAAAAATACATATACATAAACTATATATTTTTCAAGTCTGGCAAAAATAATATTGAAAATAAATATATAAACACATTAAAAGATATTGTTCAACTTATTTTAGCCAATCCTGATATTGGTATTGAGCTTAATGGATACGCAGACCCCAAGGGTGACAATCAAAAAAACTTAGAATTATCAAGAAAAAGAGCAAGTGCTGTGGCTAACTTTTTTGTTAACAATCAAATCTCACCTCGAAGAATAATAATTAACGGAAAAGGAGAAGTAGGAAACGAAACCGACGAAGACCTTACACTTCATCGAAGAACTGAAATAAAATTATTCGAAATTAAAGTTAAAGAATAAAAATGAAAATTTATAAATTCATATTATTCATTAACTTCATCCTCTTAAGTTATGCAACAAAAGCACAACAATACACCGAATATGAATTAAAATCTGCTTATTTATTTAATTTTGCCAAATTCATTACCTACCCACCTTCAACCTTTAATTCAACTCGAGACCCATTTATTATTGGCGTTTACGGAAATGATGCTTTTTTAGATGTATTACAAAATATTATTAAAGGTAAAAACATAAATGGTAGAAACGTAATTGCTATTAGTATTAACCAAATCGAAGATATTCAAAACTGTCAAATCGTTTTTTTTTCAAAAACTACTCGCAATCAAATTTTAATGTTTTTAGAATATATAAACAATAAACCTATTCTAAGCGTAGGGGACAATATTGAAGATTTTTGTGAAAATGGCGGAATCATTAATTTTACTCCTCAAAACGATCATAAACGCTTTGAAATAAACCCTAATGCTGCTCAACGTTCTAATCTTATTATAAGCTCTAAATTATTAGCATTAGCTAGAATTGTGAACGATGTCGAAAATAAGTTTTAAAAACATATCATTTAAGTATAAGATCATTGCAGTTATATTGCTGGTTTCGTTTCTAACACAATTTGTTGGAACAATTATCTATATTATTTTCGATAAACGCGATTTTCAGCTAAGTACTATCAGAGAATTAAACATTACGGGCGATATTATTGCCAATAATTCCGTTGCAACCCTCCTATTTAACGACCCATTAGAAGCCACAAAGGTTTTACAATCACTCAATACGAATCCTTATATTACTAAAACTGCCATTTATACCTCACAATTAAAAACATTTGCCGAAGTCGAAAAAAAGAAATTTTTTCATTACATTAATCCTATTAAAACCTCAAAAGATACCATTTTACAATCCGATTCCACATTTATTTTAATTAAACCTATTGTCGATCAAAGCGAAAACAATAAAATTATTGGCTATTTATACATAAGTCGCGAATTAACCGACTATTATAACCAATTTAAGCAAATCATTTCCATCAATTTAATCATTGCTGTTTTTCTATTGTTTTTTGCTTTTATTATAGCAACACAACTTCAAAAAATAATATCACAACCTATTTTAAGATTATCTTCTATCGTAAAAAAGATTGCTCAAAGTCGCGATTTCTCGATGCGAATCAACAAACGAGGCAACGACGAAGTTGGACAACTCATAGATATTTTTAACCATTTACTTCAAACCATTGAGTTACAAAATCGTGAACTTATTAAAGCTAAAGACGAAGCAATTAAACTAGCAAACACCAAACAACAATTCTTAGCAAATATGAGTCACGAAATTAGAACACCTATGAATGCCATTATTGGTATGATAAACATGCTTCAAAACACCAAATTATCTGATGAACAAAAAGAATATTTAAACCACATCCATCTATCAAGCAACAATTTACTTGTTATTATTAACGATATTCTCGATATTTCAAAAATTGAAAGTGGTAAAATTATTTTCGAAAAACATCGCTTCAACCTTAATGATACACTCGATAATATTCAAAAAATGTTTGAACCTAAAATTCTTGAAAAAGGATTAACATTTAATATAAAAAAAGATCCCCAATTACCTGTATTTTGGCTTGGCGATCAGGTACGTTTAAACCAAATTCTCATCAATTTAGTTGGAAATGCCGTAAAATTTACCCTACAAGGAAGCATCGAACTCCACGTTGAACTCAAACAACAAGTTAACGACAATATTTTTGAATTATTATTTAAAGTAAGCGATACAGGAATCGGTATTCCCGCCGATAGAAAAGAAAGCATTTTCGACAGTTTTACTCAAGCCTCAAACGACACCACCCGCAAATTTGGAGGAACGGGTTTGGGACTTACCATTGCCAAACAATTAGTAGAATTGCAAAATGGTAAAATTTGGTTCGATAGCGAAGTTAATCAGGGAACTTGTTTTTACTTTTACATTCCATTAGAAAAAACAAACCCTCCTACTTTAACCGAAATTCAAGCAAAAGCAGAATATTCCCTAATTAAAAACATCGATATATCTATTTTTCAAAATGCAATTATCTTAGTCGCAGAAGATAATCAGCTTAATCAATTTCTAATAAAAACACTTTTAATAAAACAAAACTTCAAAAATATACTTATTGCCAACAACGGAAAAGAAGCCATTGAATTATTACAAAACCACAACGTAAATTTAATACTAATGGATTTACACATGCCAGAAATGGACGGCTACGAAACCACTCATTTTATTCGAAACAATTTTACCAATGACAAGCAAAAAATACCCATTATTGCACTTACTGCAGCTGTTATACAAGGAGAAAAAGAAAAATGTCTGGCTATAGGCATGAACGATTACATTTCTAAACCATTTAATCCTAATGAATTATTTGAAAAAATCATTTTTTACTTAAACAAATAATCATATATTTACAAAAAAAATCAATGAAAGAAATACCCGATTTTTCATATTTAAACGAAGTGAGTGGTGGCGATTATACCATTATGCTTGAATTTATTCAAATATTTAAAGAGCAACTTCCCGAATTTATACAACAACTTAACGAAGCTATTCAAAATAAAAATTATAAACAAGTAGCAGCTATTGCTCATAAGGCTAAATCTACTGTTTCAATATTTGGCATGCACAGATGGGCAACACTATTAAAACAACTACAGATCGATATCAATCAAAACCATATTCCAGATAACCTTTCACAAATTGTAATTGATTTTGAAAAAGATTCACTAGAAACCATTGAAAAGGCATTGCAATATGCAGAAAAAAATAAATAAATACCTTACTTTACTAATTATCATGATTATGGCGGTAAAATGCAATATGTTTACAGCATCAGAAAAAGATTTAGTATATATAAAAGGTATTTATTACTATAAAAACACAAAAAAACCTTTTAACGGCATTACTAAAGATTACGATTCACTTGGAAATATTTATTCCGAATACAATTATAAAAATGGCAAACGATTTGGCAAAGCCCAAATTTGGTGGAGTAATGGTAAATTAGAATTTGAAGGAACATATGTAAATGGGCTTAAAGAAGGATTATTTAAAGGTTGGTATCCTAATGGACAAATAGGCACTATTCGAAATTACAAAGGAGGTCTTGAACATGGAGAGTGGAAAATATGGCACGAAAACGGGAACCTTAAAGAAAAAGGCCAATATGAAAAAGGTCTAAAAGTAGGTAAATGGAACTGGTACTACGAAAACGGGAAACTTTGGATAGAAATTAATTTTTGTAATGGATTAGAAAACGGAACATGGACAGCATGGTATCCCAATGGTCAAAAAAGAGAGGTTATTAATTATTCTAAAGGCAAAAAAAATGGACTTTGGCAAGAATGGAACGAAAAAGGTCGTTTATTATCTAAAGGTTTATACATTAACGATAAAGAAAATGGCAACTGGTACTATTTCTATCCAAATGGAAAGCTAAAAACTGAAATGTACTACGAAAATGGAAAATTAATATTTGAACAAAACTACGATACGCTGGGTAAACCCATAAAAAACTACTCAACTTCGTTATCTTCTTTCACTTCTTCAGATACCTCTTCTAATAAACGGTTAAAATAATTTTTTAAAGTCTGTGAAGTCTGCATCGAAGAAAGTAAATCATTATCTTTTTGCAAAAAACGTAATCGCAATACACGTTTCTCATCTATTTTTTCATTTTTTGATATTACACATACCTTAAAATTTCCATTTTTAAAAAAACCATGATATAATTCCACACGAATTTTAGCTTCAATGCTATCTATGGTTACATTATTCCATGTTAGTTTTCCATTTATTTCTTCGGTTTCACCCCACTTTTCTTTAAGTAAATCTAAAACAGCTATAGCAGAATCGCGTATTTCTAAATACGAAATTATTTTATTATCAGTACTAATTTCGCGTATAATTGATGCTTCAGGCCTTGATTCATCTTGAGCTTTAACAGCTAAAGTAATTAGCAATAATAATACAATATTAAAAATCCATTTTGCCATATTGATTCATATATTCATCGAACAACATTCGATAAAGTTTACTATCATAAAACGTTCCATTTACAAAAAAATTTTCTTTTAAAGTAGCTTCGTAAACAAATCCAAATTTTTCAAAAAAGCGAATGCTACGATCGTTATTTTGATGAATCTGCGCTTCAATTCGATGCAAGCCCTCTTCTGCATAAGCGTAAAACAATAACTCTTTTAGAGCTTTAGTCATTATGCCTCTACCCCAATACTTACTATCTAAAAAGCATCCTACCGATGCAAACTGATGATATAAATCGACTGTAAGAGAAATATCACCTATATATTTTTCACCCAAAAGCAAAAACCAAATATAAAAATCGGCTTTTGTACAATATTTGCTTAATAATTGTTTAGCTTCTTTTGTATTCTTAATAATAGAAAAACCACTATATCGAACTATTTCCTCATTTCCGTATAAACGCATTACTTCATTTGCATATTGTTCAATCATTTCTTCCTTAAGCGGAATTAAGTGATAGTTTTCAAAATCTATACGATGAGGATTCATAACTTTTAATTTGTTTTCTTTTCATTTAGCAACAATCCTAATTCTTCGCTCCATAAATCCCATTGTTCATATAGTAAATTTAAGTCATTTTTCATTTTTTCGTATTTCTCAAACCATGTATAATCAGACATTATGCTTTCATCAGCTTTTGCAATTAAATCTTCGGCTTCTTTAATTTTAACTTCTAACTCTGCTATTTCTTTCTCAGTTTTTTCAATTTGATTTTCTAATTTTCTGATGCGTTTATCAAATTCTTTTTTTTCTAAATAGTTTTGCTGATTACTTTTCTTTTCTAAAGTCTTTTCAATAGCATAATTATTAACATTACGATTAAACAAAAGTTGTAAATTTTCGGCTTTCTTTTTTTTCAGAAATTCCCATATATCTCCATCATATTGCTTAAGTTTTCCGTTACTAATTTCAACAATTTTATCAGTTAGCCCATCTAAAAAATCTCTATCGTGCGATACAATCAGCACTGTGCCATCGTATTGTTTGATTGCCTTCTTTAAAATTTCTTTTGAAGATACATCTAAATGATTGGTAGGCTCGTCGAGTACTAAAAAATTAACAGGTTCTAATAAAAGTTTAGCTAATAATAAACGTGCACGTTCGCCACCCGATAATACACTTACTCGTTTGTATACATCATCGTTGCTAAACAAAAAATAACCCAATATATTACGAATTTTTGGTCTAATATCAATAGGTGCAATATCTTCAATGGTTTGTATAACAGTTTTATTTAGATCGAGTACTTCATCTTGATTTTGAGCATAATAGCCAATTTTAACCTGATAGCCTTGTTTTACTATTCCCTGAGCTTCTATTTGTTGAGTAATTATTTTAACTAAAGTTGTTTTGCCTTCACCATTTTTTCCTACTAAAGCTATTTTCTGACCTCTTTCAATGGTAAAATCGATATCGTTTAGTACTTGATGGTTGCCATAATTTTTTGTTAAACCTTTTAATTCGAATACTACTGTACCACAATGAAGTGCAGGCGGAAAAACAATATTAATATTTTTATTATCAACTTCGTCAATTTCAATTTTTTCAATCTTTTCGAGTTGTTTTATTCGTGCTTGAACCTGATTGGCCTTTGTCGCTTTATATCTAAATCGTTCAATAAAACGCTCGGTTTGTTCTATTTCTTTTTGCTGATTTGCATAGGCTTGTTTTTGTAGTTCTATTTGATTCTGTCTAAATTCTACAAATGCAGAATAAGGCATATCATAATCAAAGATTCGCCCATTAACAATTTCAATAGTACGCTTAGTAACATGATTTAAAAAAGCTGTGTCGTGCGAAACAATAACCACCGCTCCATCATATATGGTTAAATAATCTTCGAGCCATTGTATCGATTCAATATCAAGGTGATTGGTTGGCTCATCAAGCAAAAGCACTTTGGGTTTCTGCAATAATATTTTTGCAAGTTCAATTCGCATTCTCCATCCTCCACTAAATTCCTGAGTAGGACGGTTAAAATCTGCACGACGAAAACCTAAACCCAACAATACCTGTTCCATCTGCTCCTCTATGGTATGTGCGCTTAAATAATGTAATCTATCATTCAACAAATGAATTTCGTCTAAAATTTTATTTAAATCTTTTTCATTGTTCTGCACTTTTTCTATTTGATCATGTAAATTTTCAAGACGCTCTTGTAAAGTTACAATTTCGCTAAAAGCAGTTTTTACTTCGAACCACAGAGTAGTAGTATCGCTTGCTGGTATATATTGGGGTAGATAACCAAAAGTGATTTCTTTTGGGCGTGAAATAATTCCTTCTTGAGGGGTTAAATGTCCTAAAATTAGCTCAAATAAAGTGGTTTTACCCGCTCCATTTCTGCCTATTAACCCAATCTTATCTTTCTCGCGAATAAGAAAAGATATTTGATTAAAAATATCTTGAGCTCCGTAACTAAATGATACTTTATTGAGTGCTATCATTTGCTCAACAACGAAAATAATTTTTCATTTATTTTTTGTAAACCATTCAAATTACTGCCTCCTGCTGTAGCATAAAAGGGTTGCCCTCCACCACCACCTTGTATTTCTTTTGCCAATTCTTTTATCCATTGTGATGCATTATATTTAGAATTTTGTACTAAATCGTCACTCAAACCAAGAGCTAAAAAGGGTTTTCCATTGCTTACAGAATAAAGAAAAACGACTGTTTGATTATCGTTTTTTAATTGGAATATCAAATCGCGCAATACATCAGTTGAAGGAACATCTACTTGTTGAGCAATAACATTATGGTTATTAATCATTACTTTTTTTAAACGTAATTCAACCAATAAAGACTTTATTTTTTCGCGTAATAAATCGTCATACTTTTTTTGCAACTCCTTGTTAGTATTAAAAAGTTGTTCAACAGATTTGATAACATCTTTAGGATTATTAAACAGGGCTTTTACCTGCTTCAAGTCTTTAACGGATTGGTTTAACCATTTCCAAGCCTCTACATTAGTAACCGCTTCTATTCTTCTTATTCCAGCTGCAATGGCCGATTCAGAAATAATTTTAAATAAACCTATAGTTGCAGTATTTTTAACATGGGTTCCACCGCAAAGCTCTATAGACGAACCAAATTTTACCACTCTCACTTCGTTACCATATTTTTCACCAAATAAAGCCATTGCTCCCATTTTCTTCGCTTCTTCAATTGGAATACTTCTATATTCTTGTAAATCAATAGCATTCCATATACGTTCATTAACTAAATTCTCAACTTTTTCGATTTCTTCGTCACTCATTTTTTGCATATGCGAAAAGTCGAAACGCAGGTATTCGGCATTTACCAGCGAACCACGCTGCTCAACATGATTTCCCAACACCTGACGCAGGGCTTCATGTAACAAATGCGTGGCTGAGTGATTTCGCTCGGTCAACTTTCGCTTTTCTTCATCAACCTGCGCAGTATAAACAGCATGAGGGTTAGACGGCAATTGATTGCAAATATGAATACTTAAACGATTTTCTTTTATCGTGTTTAAAATATTTATTTTTTCGTTCCCGTTAATCAACCATCCACAATCGCCTACTTGCCCACCGCTTTCTGCATAAAATGGAGTTTGGGCAAGTACCAAATGATATTGTACTTTACCTTTTTGTTCTACTTTTCGATATTTTATAATTTGTGTATCAATACACATAGTATCATAGCCAACAAAAATGCTATCTTCGCCTTGTATTAGCTCAACCCAGTCAGAGGCATCTACTTGAGCAGCTTTTCGTGAGCGTTCTTTCTGTTCGTTTAAACAAACATTGAATTTTTCTAAATCAACTTCTAAACCATTTTCACGAGCTAATATTTGAGTTAAATCGATAGGGAAACCATATGTATCGTACAATTCAAATGCAAATTCACCAGAAAGTATAGGTTTAGTTTGTAATAATTTTTTTTCTTTATCGATATAAGCTTCAAAACGTTTTATACCCGTTTCGAGGGTTCGTAGAAAAGAATTTTCTTCTTCCATAATGACTTTTTCAATGAGCGTTTGCTGCTTTTTCAATTCTTCGAAATAACCACCCATTTGATTTACTAACAAACTAACAAGTTTATATATAAATGGCTCATCGAAATGTAAATAGGTATATCCGTAACGTATTGCCCTTCGCAATATTCGCCTAATAACATAACCAGCACCCGTATTAGAAGGCAACTGTCCATCGGCAATGGCAAAAGATATTGCCCTTAAATGATCGGCAACAACTCTCATTGCCACATCTGTTGTATTATTGTTTCCATAAGGGACATTTGCCATTTGGGCTATTTGCTGAATAATAGGTTGAAATACATCGGTGTCGTAATTAGATTTTTTTCCCTGCATAACCATACATAAACGTTCAAAACCCATACCCGTATCGACATGTTTATTGGGCAATGGTTCTAGATTACCATCGGCTTTGCGATTAAATTGAATAAATACCAAATTCCATATTTCGATTACCAACGAATGTCCTTTATTTACCAATTGATCGCCAGGAATTTTGGCTATTTCATGCTCATCTCTCAAATCGATATGAATCTCAGAACAAGGTCCACAAGGTCCTGTCTCTCCCATTTCCCAGAAATTATCTTTACGTGACCCCATTAAAATACGGCTAGCGTCAATCCATTGTTTCCAATAATGGTATGCTTCGGTATCGGCTTCTAAACCTTCATCGGCAGAACCTTCGAAAACGGTAACGTATAATCGCGATTTATCAATTTTTAAAACTTCGGTAAGAAATTCCCAAGCCCAAGCAATAGCCTCTTTTTTAAAATAATCGCCAAACGACCAGTTACCCAACATCTCGAACATTGTATGATGATAAGTATCATGTCCTACTTCTTCCAAATCGTTGTGTTTACCCGAGACCCTTAAACATTTTTGCGAATTAGCAACACGTAAATATTCAGGTTGTTTATTTCCTAAAAAAATATCTTTAAACTGGTTCATACCAGCATTGGTAAACATCAAGGTTGGGTCGTTTTTTACCACAATAGGCGAAGATGGAACAAATTGATGTTGTTTTTGTTTAAAAAATTCAATAAAAGCAGTCCTTATCTTAGCAGATTCCATAAATTAAATATTTTATGTGCAAAGTTAGCAGAAATAATTCTTTTTGCATAAGATGTTTTCAATTGGAATATAAATCCAATACTTCAATATTTATTATTATTTTGTATCACTGTTTTTCTTTCAATAACTTTTGAAGGCGAAACATTTCGTCTCTGTACATAGCAGCCTCCATAAAATCGAGATTTTTTGCAGCATCCAGCATCTTGCGTTGACATTCCTTAATCGCCTTTTCCAATTGTTTTGCGTTCATATACTGGCTTACCGGATCGGCAGCTAACGAATTATCATTTTCAATGGTATATTCTGCTTCGGATTTTCGCTCTGTAGCTAACGATTTAGTTGTTTTAATTATTTGTTTCGGAGTGATATTATTTTCGATATTGTATTTCATTTGTTTTTCTCTTCTACGTTGCGTTTCGTCAATGGTTTTACGCATTGAGTCCGTTATTTTATCGGCATACATAATTACTTTACCCTCAAGGTGTCGTGCAGCTCTCCCCGCTGTTTGAGTTAACGAACGTTCTGAACGTAAGAACCCTTCTTTATCTGCATCTAAAATTGCCACTAAACTTACTTCGGGCAAATCTAAGCCTTCACGCAAAAGGTTTACTCCCACCAAGACATCGAATTGACCATTTCGCAAGCCATCCATTATCTCAATACGTTTTAAGGTATCTACATCTGAATGAATATAACTGCACTTAATATTCAAATCAAGCAAATATTTGTTGAGTTCTTCTGCCATACGTTTAGTAAGAGTAGTTACAAGTACACGTTGCTTTTTACTAACACGTTCTCGTATCTCTTTCAGTAAATCGTCTATCTGATACTGACTGGGGCGAACTTCGATAATGGGGTCAAGAATACCGGTAGGACGAACCACTTGCTCAACAATAATTCCTCCACTTAATTTTAGTTCTTCTTCGGCTGGTGTAGCACTTACAAAAATTACCTGATTGACCAACGACATAAATTCCTCGTATCGCAAAGGGCGGTTATCTTTAGCAGCTGGCAAACGAAAACCATATTCGACCAAATTATCTTTACGACTCCGGTCACCACCATACATGCCCCTAAGTTGTGGAAGCGTTACATGGCTTTCATCAATAATGGTAATAAAATCTTTCGGAAAGTAATCGAGTAAACAGAAAGGCCTACTCCCTGGTTGGCGTCCATCAAAATAGCGAGAATAATTTTCAATACCAGAACAATAACCAAGTTCTTTAATCATTTCTAAATCGAAGGTAACGCGTTCTTCTAATCTTTTAGCTTCTATTAAACGATTGTTTCGCTTAAAAAAATCGATTTGTAATATTAAGTCATTTTGAATTTGCTCAATTGCTTTGTGAAGCCTACTTTTTGAGGTAACAAAAATATTTGCTGGGTATATTGGGTATTCTTGATATTCCTCTATGGTTCTACCCGTTTCAGGATCGATGGTATAAATTTCTTCAATGGTATCGCCCCAAAATATTACTCGCAATGCCTCATCTCCATATGCTAAAAACACATCAACGGTTTCACCTTTCACCCTAAAGTTACCGCGTTTAAATTCGACTTCGCTTCTTGAATAAAGCGAATCGACTAATTTTCGTAAAAGTGTATCACGTGCAATCTTCTGATAACGTTTAATATGAATTACATTCTCATAAAAATCATCAGGATTTCCGATACCATATATACAACTTACCGATGAAACAACAATGACATCACGACGTCCTGACAACAATGCAGATGTCGCCGATAAGCGTAATTTTTCAATTTCATCATTGATAGATAAATCTTTTTCGATATAAGTATCTGTAGCAGGGATATATGCTTCGGGTTGATAATAATCGTAATACGATACAAAATATTCAACCTTATTTTTTGGAAAAAATTGCTTAAACTCACTATACAATTGAGCGGCTAAGGTTTTATTATGACTTAACACTAATGTAGGTCGGTTAACTTTTGACAAAACATTAGCAATAGTAAATGTCTTACCCGACCCTGTAACTCCTAATAATGTTTGAAACTTCGTATTCGCTTTTAAACCATTGACCAATTGATCAATAGCATAGGGCTGATCGCCAGTTGGTTGAAATGATGAATGCAACTCAAAATTCATAACACAAAATTAATAAATCTTAAATTTAAAATCACTAATATTTAGTCTAAATTAGCAACTTAAAAATTTTGTTGGTGATGCCCCAAAAAACATCAAAAAAATTCATATAAAGATAAAAATGAAAAGAAAAATGAATTAGTTTTGCAAAAATCTATTTAACTAAGTTAATTAGATTGTATATTAATTAAATAACTTAACTAACTTAGATTTGAAAAATGAAAACAAGGTATTATGATTTAATTGAACAAACATTTGATTGGCCACAAGCTGGTTTTGAAGTTATAGACGGAGAGTTACACTTCCATGATATTCCTCTAATGGATATTATAAAACAATACGGAACACCTTTAAAAATATCATATTTACCCAAAATTTCTGAACAAATACAAAGAGCAAAGCGAATGTTTAACGTTGCATTTGCTAAAACCGATTACAACGGAGACTATTTTTATTGCTATTGTACCAAAAGTTCATATTTTGAATTTGTATTAGACGAAGCACTTAAAAACGATATACATATTGAAACTTCCTCAGCTTTCGATTTTCCAATTTTAGACCGCTTGTACGAAAATGGTAAAATTACTACCGATAATTACATTATATGCAATGGTTTTAAAAAGCCCTTGTACATGCAATATATATGTGAATTTATTAATGGTGGCTTTCACAATACAATACCGGTACTCGACAATATGAACGAACTTTCGTATTACGAAAAAAATGTAAAAGTTAAAGCGAAATTAGGTATTCGTATTGCATCCGAAGAAGAACCAAGCTTTCAGTTTTATACATCGCGACTTGGTTTTCGATATAACGATATAATAGATTTTTATAAACAACGAATTAAGAACAATAAGAAGTTCGAACTTAAAATGTTACACTTCTTTATTAATACAGGCATAAAAGACACTTCCTATTATTGGAGCGAATTACATAAATCTGTAAATATTTACATTGAATTAAAAAAGATATGTCCTGAACTTGATAGCATAAACATTGGGGGGGGCTTACCTATTAAGAATTCATTAGCTTTTAGCTACGATTACGAGTATATGATAGAAGAAATAGTGAGCCAAATAAAAACATTATGTAACCAAGCCGATGTACCCGAACCCAATATTTTTACTGAATTTGGTTCATTTACAGTAGGCGAAAGTGGTGCTGTTTTATATTCAATTTTAGATCAAAAGAAGCAAAACGACCGCGAATTATGGAACATGATTGATAGTTCTTTTATGACCAACATGCCAGATATATGGGCTATGAATCAACGATTTATATTACTTGCTATCAATCGTTGGGATGAACCTTATGAACGTGTATTCTTAGGAGGTTTGACATGCGATAGTCAAGATTACTACAGCGAAGAAGCCCATGTAAATGCTATATACCTTCCTAAATTTGACGCAGAAAATCCATTATATATTGGCTTTTTCCATACCGGTGCCTATCAAGACACTTTAGGAGGTTACGGAGGTATTCAACATTGCCTTATTCCTGCACCCAAACACATTATTATTAATAAAGATGAAAATGGAGAATATTACACCAAACTTTTTGCAAAAGAACAAAGCGCCATATCTATGTTAAAGCATTTAGGCTATTAATTAGCTATGGTTTGTTTAAAACATTTACTTTTCTTACTTCAATAGGAGGAATCGATAAAGGCATTAGAAACTTATTAGTCACAATATTGGTTAAAACCATTTCATTTTGAACATCATCGTATCGAATAATAAAAATTCCTTTATTTTCGTAACCTCCTTTCTCTCCTATTTTTTCGAAATAAAATTTTGACGATAAAGTTGAAACATCTGTATGGTTTATACAATAAAAAAACTGAGATCCATATTTTTGAAGTAATGAAAGAAAGTATAAACTACAATCATAACCTAAAAAACTAAACTTAGTTGGTTCAATTTTATATAAATCTCTATAACTAAGCACAAAATTTTTAACCTGTGGATTGGAATAATCAACATAAAAAGGCTGAAATGCATGCGAATGTAAATTAAATAAATGCTCTAACTCGAAATTTTGTTCAAACTTTTTCCATGTAGGCATATACGATAAAATAAGCTTATAATTACGCGTAAGATCATTTAATTTGGTAATGGCATTGATTACAAAAACTTGTGATGATGATGGCAAAATGATAATATTTATTTTACGTTTATCGAGTGCTTTTTCAACAGCATCAATTCCTCCCTGCGAATAATTTACATCTTTTAGCGATGGACTTTTAGAGCCAAAATTATTATTAAATACATCTAAATACTGCTTTTTATATATATTAACTATTTGCAATTCATCATTTGCGTTACCATGAACAATTACGATGTTTAGTGAATCAAAAGCAGCTAAATATTTAGTAACTTGCGATAACTGTGAGTTTAGAGTAGTATTAAGTTGTATTACATTATCAAAATTAAATAACGCCTTATTAGTAGAAGAGATAGGATTTATAACAGCTATATGTCGAGCATGTGCCCACTCAGCCACATCATTAAAAATGTTATCGTAAAAAGGACCAATAATAAGTTGGACATCTTGCAAGTTTTTATCATTTAATAATAGCTTAATTTTTGCAGAATCACGTTTAACTTCATATTGAATAAGTTCAACGCTCAACCCCTGACGGCGAATAGAGTCGAGTGCCATTAAAAAACCTTCGTAAAATTCAATAAAAGGTTTAGGTGCTAATTTAAAATTTGGATCGGTAGAAGCATCTTCTTCGTCAATAAGTGCCTCATCGCCCATAAGTGGGATAAATAAAGCCACTTTTACATTTTTTAACGGAGATGTTTGCTGTTGTTTACAATCAGAAATTTTAACTGTATTAGGTTTAGTTTTATTAAAACTAGTGTCAATATTAGCAAGTGTTGTTGTTTCTTGTTTTATAGTATTTTTTTGTTCTTCAGCAACGGTTTGTTTGGTATTTTGTTCAATAGCATTTTTCATTTCTTTTTTAATTATGATTTCTTGCCCAATTTTTAGACCTGTAGTTTTTAATTCTGGATTTAATGCGTATAACGTTTCTTGCGTGATATTATATTGTTTGCATATACCATAAATAGTTTCGCCTTTTTGAACTTTGTGTTTAGCATTTTGAACTTCTGTATTATTTTGAACAGATGGATTTACTGCAACTTGTGGTTTATCATTTTTGTAATCGGCAGAAGTAATATTACGAACAGGAATTTGAATTTTTTGACCTGGTTTTATGCCATTTGAAACTTCTGGGTTTATTTGAACTAACTCTTCAATCGTTGTATTATTTTTCTTAGCAATACCATAAAGCGTTTCGCCCTTCTGAATTTCATATTCTTTTGTTTTATAGGGAGTTGCTTGTATAGGTATTCTTATTTTTTGTCCTGGCTTTAACCCATTTAAAACATCGGGATTTTCGTAAGCAATAGCATCGACACTCACTTCATAGGTTTTTGAAATGCTATAAAGGGTTTCGCTCTTCTGAACTTCGTGGATATAATATTTTTTTCCTTGAACAACCTCTATTTCGCTTGATTTTTTAACTTCCTGAGCATATGTATATGTAAGTGAACAAAAAAGAAACACAAAAAATAGTAAACACAAAAAATTTTTCATATCAATTTTTTTTACAAAAGTACACATTTTTTATACCATTGATAACTATGGACACAAAGATTGCAATTCCTTGATATTGCTAATTAAAATAGATTTAGGTCGTTGCTTGTAACGATAGTATATACGAATTGGCTCAAGGTGCTTTTCGCCTATCTTATTAAAGCTAACAATAATGGTATCGCCTTGGTTAAATTTCTGTTCGTTAATCGATTTACCTATTACAGAATAACTAAAATCTTTTATAGATGCATTATTTACAGTTAAGCTATCAAAAGTTACATTAACATACGAAGCTTTTGTTTTTAATAAAATATGATAATTTATGCCCTCAATGTTTTTCTCTTTTACACACCAATATTGCGATGTAGCTTTAGTAATTATAAACGAAGATGTGCAAGATTGAAAAAATAAAACAAATAAAAGATAAAGCTTCATATTATAACATTATGTGTTGATTTTGTATATCATGCAATTTTTTGTAGAGTCCATTTTTTGCCAACAATTCTTCGTGGGTTCCTTGCTCTATAACTTGTCCTTTGTTAATTACTAAAATTAAATCGGCGTTAACTATGGTTGATAAACGATGAGCAATAACTAACGAAGTGCGGTTTTTCATTAATTTTGTCAATGCATCTTGCACTAAACGTTCCGATTCTGTATCGAGCGATGAAGTGGCTTCATCGAGGATAAGAATGGGTGGATTTTTTAATACTGCCCTTGCAATACTAATTCGTTGCTTTTGTCCACCTGATAATTTATCGCCGCTATCGCCTATATTGGTATATACATGATTAGGATATTCCATAATAAAATCATAAGCATTAGCAACTTTGGCCGCTTCGAGCACTTGCTTTTCGGTAACCTCGTTAACACCAAAAGCTATATTGCGAAAAATAGTATCATTAAATAAAACCGGCTGTTGAGTTACAATCCCCATCAATGCACGCAAATTTTTAATTTTAACATTTTTAATAGGAATTCCATCGATTAAAATTTCTCCTTCAGTGGTATCAAAAAAACGAGGTATTAAGTCTGCAATGGTCGACTTACCTGCACCAGAAGGACCAACCAAAGCGACCATTTTTCCTTTTTCAATCGTAAACGAAACATTTTTAAGCACATACTCATTTTCATACTTAAAACTCACATTTTTAAACTCGATGGAATGATTAAAATCAGTTATAGCAACAGCTTGAGGATCTTCATATATTTTAATATCGGCAGCCATTATTTGCTCAATCCTATCGAGCGACGCCATTCCCTTTTGAATGTTGTAATATGCTTGCGAAAATGCCTTGGCTGGGTTTATTATTTGCGAAAAAATAACAAGATATGCTATAAATTCTTGCGACGAAAGTTCTGCTTTGTGATTGAGTACTAAAGTACCACCAAAATACATTAACGAGACTAAAACAACCGTTCCAAGGAACTCGCTTAATGGCGAAGCTAAATAACGACGACGAAATAACTTAATCATTAGTTGAGTATAAAAATGATTCATGTTTTTAAAACGCTGATTCATTTTATCTTCGGCATTAAAGCCTTTAATAATTCGAATTCCCGATAAAGTTTCTTCTACAACACTAATAATACCGCCTATTCTACGCTGTCCTTGGTTAGATTGTTTACGAAGCACTTTGCCCACTCTACCAATTACAATACCCGTTATGGGCAATAATATTAATGCAAACAACGTAAGCTGATAACTCATAAAAAAAAGTGTAACCAAATAAATTAGAATGGTAAGCGGATCGCGAAATATCATTTCAATAGAACTCATAATGCTCCACTCTATTTCTTGCACATCATTAGACATTCGGGTTATAATATCACCCTTTCGTTCATTCGAAAAGAACGATAATGGTAGTTGCAAAATTTTTGCATATAATTTATTTCGAATATCTTGAATAACCCCATTACGAATAGGAGCCATAAAATAATTGGCAAGAAAAATAAACATATTTTTAAGCAAAGAGGTAATAATAACAATAAGACTCACAATAAGTAAGGCCGAAGTTGGGCCATTGTTTTCTATTTGCTGTGTTAAAAAATAATTAAAATTATGCTGAATACTGTTTATTGAAAACTCAAAAGGGACTGCATCGTAAACAGCTTCTTGCGTTCCGAATAATATACCCAAAAAAGGAATAACCATCGTTAGGCTAAATAAACTCGATATAGAGCCTAAAATGTTAAATACTCCATTTAATATGGCTTTTCCCCAATAAGGTTTTACATATGATAATAATTTAACAAATTTCTTCATATTTATTGCTTCCCAGTATAATTAAAAGGACTTAAAAGCTTTAATTCTCTTTTTACTGATTCAGAAACATTAAGCTCTTCGATAAATGCATGTATATCTTCTTTTGTAACGGTTTTATGAGTACGGGTCAATTTCTTTAATGCCTCGTATGCACCTTCAACGCCCTCACGTCTTAATATTGTTTGTATTCCCTCAGCTATTACCATCCAATTATTATTCAAATCATTGTCAATAGCCGACTTGTTGACCATTAATTTATTCAACCCTTTCAAAATACTTTTATATGCTAAAAGCGAGTGGGCAATGGGATTTCCTATATTACGCAAAACTGTAGAATCGGTCAAATCTCGTTGAAGCCTCGATATAGGTAGCTTAGCACTTAAAAACTCGAACAAGGCATTGGCAAGCATCAAATTGCCTTCGGCATTTTCGAAATCGATGGGATTTACTTTGTGTGGCATAGCCGACGACCCTACTTCGTTTTCGTTGATTTTCTGCTTAAAATAATTCATCGAAATATACGTCCAAATATCGCGGCAGAGGTCAATTAAAATAGTGTTGATGCGTTTAATATTATCGAAAAGTGCTGCCAAATAATCGTAATGCTCAATTTGAGTGGTGGTTTGTGAGCGTTCGAGTTCGAGTATATGATTTACAAAGGCATTAGCAAATTCGTCCCATTTTATTTGCGGATAAGCGGCATAATGAGCATTGAAATTGCCAGTAGCACCACCAAATTTAGCAGCATAAGGTATAATATACAACATTCCTATTTGCTTATGCAGGCGTTCAACAAAAACCATCAACTCCTTACCCAAGCGTGTTGGCGAGGCAGGCTGTCCGTGGGTATGTGCCAACATGGGAATATCTTTCCATTCTTCGGCTAAATTCACCATGGTATCGACCAAATTATCTACCGTAGAAAAATAGTGCTGCTGCATCGCTTTTTTTAATAATAATGGAATTGCCGTGTTGTTTATATCCTGTGAGGTGAGACCAAAATGGATAAATTCTTTGTATTGCGATAAGCCAGCAGCATCGAATTTTTCTTTTAAGAAATATTCTACCGCTTTAACATCGTGGTTGGTTATTTTTTCAATATCTTTGATACGTTGAGCATCGTCGAGCGAAAAATTATCGAACCACGACATCAACACAGTATAGTTTGCACTATCGAAAGAAACAAGCTGTGGCAACGGCATTTTACATAGTGCAATAAAATATTGAATTTCGACATATAAGCGATATTTAATTAGTGCAAATTCGCTAAAATACTCTGCCAAAAAAGAAACTTGCTTTCGATAGCGTCCATCAATGGGCGTGATGGCTGTAAGTTCGTTTAATTGCATGGCTTTAAAATTTGTTGTAAAGGTACATTAAAATTTCAATTTCAATAACGATTGACCCCAGATTATGCATTTAAAATGCTTAATCTGGGGTCAATATAAAGTAAAAATAGCTGATATTAAGCTAATCAACAAATAAAGTTATTTTGATGATAGTTAATAAATTATATGTATTTGTTAATAAATGTTTTTTGACAGTCTGACGGTTTGCATGTTGTCGCAGCTGGCGATTTCGGAACCCTTTACTGTCAAGCAGCACAAAAGTTTGATAGTAACACTCAGCTTGATTTAATCACTAAACCGAAACTTTGGAGTAGCTGCTTTAGCATGAGTTTTCATTTTCTTTTATAGTGATAATATTCGTCAACATAATATCCGTTTTCTCTTATTTTCATACATTTTTTGCGTGCTTCATTCATTGAATCTGGTTCTTTATCAAAGTTCGAATAATTCCAATTATAATGTCCTGTGTCCCACTTTCCTTTAATATAAATGCCTGTGGATTCAGGAAAATAAACTTTTGCCATTGACCAGTTATTTAAATTTATTTCGGGAGTTTTTCTAATTAATGGTTCACGATTAGATTTTGGATTGAAATAGTAATGATGCTCCCACTCTCTAAAATGATTCTGCTTTTCTTCAAGTGTAGAATCTATTAACATATTCGTAAGTCCTAAGTTTTCGGAGTAAAGGTATATAAAATCCATTTTAGTTCTACTCCCGCCAAAACTTGCTCCACCATCATTAACATGTGTCAAGAAATCAATCTTAATGTTATTTTCAAGCAATACATCGTAGAAGAAATTTGAATTTTCCATTGTAAACAAAAGTATTATAAACTGTTTGGCTGTCGGAAAAATAAATGAGTTATAATTAGAATTCCATTCTTTACCTTCTTCATTAGCAACACGAAATTTATTATGATTTTGTTTATCTTTGGGATTTATTACAGTATACTTTATTCCTGATAATGAATAAATTGAAGTTCCACTCTTTAAACTATAAACATCTCTTTCAAGATTAATTAATTGACATTGGATAGCAAAAACCTTATGTGTATTTTTTTGAATTAGATGAGAGAAGTGAAAAAGGGCATGGTTTGGATAAAATACATCATTTTTAAGAAATAATTCCGTCCAATTTTTTATCACAACAGAATTTCCACCCCCAAATTCATCCAAAATATATCCGTTATAGAGAAGTGGATGCGGCAAAGGTTTTCCTTCTTTTTCGAGTTTATCGTAAACAAAACTGTATAATCCCATCATTTCTTTCGGAAAAGGGTTCCAATCAAGACAAGTAAAATCAGTATGAATGAAAATTTTAGGGAATTCTATGTTTTCTTTTTCACAATAATAATCCCAATAGAAAATATGCCTGAAGTCATATCCACTTGATGGATAATAACAAATTTTATTATTATTTTCCCAAAAGTAGTTTGGAAGTTTGTCAAGGTTTTCTGACTTGAATATTTCTCTTAAATTCTTCATAAAATTGATGTTACAAAGAATATAACAATTTATAAATTTCTATTTTTGCAAATCAATAGGAATTTTAACCTTGGGGTCTAATTTGGAAGCTTTTTGAAAATATTCTAAGGCTACATTTGTTTGATTGAGATTAAGATAAGTAATACCGATGTTCACCAATGTTTGTGCATCTTTTGGGTCAATTTCGACCGCTTTTTTCAAAAAAATCAACGATGAGTCGTATTGCAACGACATTCCATAAGCCACACCCAAATCTTTATTAACAGCAGCATTGTTGGGGTTAATAGCTTGTGCTCGCAATAAAAAATATTTAGCCTTGGGCAAATTATTTTTAAATTGCCCGTATAATATTCCTAATTGATAATTCACTTCAAAACGATTGGGATTAATAGTGAAATAATCTTCCCAAACCTTAATTTTGTAATCGACACTATCGGTAGCTCTTAATACCAATTCGGTATTGGAATATGCTAAATTATGCTCGGGATTAAGCGTTAACAACTTACGATATGCCCAAATGGTAGAATCTAAGTTTTTATTATATTCAAAGTAACCATTCCCAAGCAAAAGCAATGCATCGCCATAGTTGGGATAAATTTCGAGCGAATGAGTAAGATATTTAAGAGCCAGTTTTAAATACTCATTGCGTTTAGCCTCGTTTCCGGGTTTGGTAGCCTCTTCTATTAACTTTCCTCCAGCGGAGCAATTGCTTTTGGCACCATTGACCGAAACTTTAACATCGGTTGTAAAAAGTGTAAAATCGTTTTTCCAATCGCTATTACGCGCAATCGTTTTGCCTGCATAAGCAAGCATTACCAAAACAAACAAGGCTATGCGTAATGGTTCTGATTTTATCCATTTAGGCAAAACCTGTACAAAAAAATAAGCAGCTATCAAGCAAAACCCAATCGATGCTACAAAAACAAAGCGTTCGTTCATAAATACCCCAACCGGAAACAAAAAGTTAGAAACCGGAGCTAAACTAATAGCATAGAAAAAAATTGAAAACGATAGGAGCGATTTTTTTTTGAAATTTTTAAGCGCAATCCAAGCTAAAAACAACACTAATAGCAAAGACCCCCACGCATGCCAATGCGTCCATTCGGTAATGGGTATATGGTAGGGGTAATAATCGTATGTAAGCGGATGTGGAAAAAACAAAAGTTTAATATAAATACCCATAGTGTACATAATAGTTGCAAACTTTTGCGATGTATTCATTTCGAGAAAGGAGTCGTTCATCAATTCGGGCATGGTTTTAATACCACCCTGCCCCAATACCGATTGACGTATGGCAAAATAAATAATGGCAGCCGCTATAAGTGGCAAGCTTGTTTGAAAAATTGTTTTAGTTTTGGTATTGGTAAAAAACCATAAAGCAAGCGGAATAGTAACAATAAAAGTTGCAGCAATCTCCTTAGAAAGCATTGCCAGTAAATATGCTATAAAAGCCCACAATAAATTTCTCCATTTATCTTTACCCTCTATGGCCTTTAATACAAAATAAAACGAAACTAAAGCTCCCAGCAACGACATAATTTCGTCTCGTCCTTTAATATTAGCCACAACTTCGGTATGAATAGGGTGAGCCAAATATAATAAGGTTGTTAAAAGAGGTATGTACTGTATCCACGAATTAGCTTTATAACGTTCAGCTAACAACTTCTCTAAAACTAAAAGAAGCATTACACATAGGAATGCAAATAGCAATACATTAATAAAATGACTAACATGAGGATTTAAACCAAAAAACTCAATTTCTAAAGCAAAAGTTACCATCGAAAGTGGGCGATAACGACCTCCAGCAACCAAATCTTTTTTGACTTTAAAAAAACCTGTAAATAACTCATTTTTAAAAATATCAGGAATACCGGCAATACCTTTTTGCGTAAAATCGTTTTGAGTAATAACAATAGCATCGTCTAATGCATAATCGTTAAAAACTGTATTGCCATAATAAACAAAAGTCAATAAAAAAACAATCCAATAAGCATATTTTGTCAAAAATGTTTGATGGGTAGATATTGAATTATGGGCTGGTTGTGATGTTTTTGATAGAGGCACATTTTGTAACTTTTTCTTTTTATTTTTCATGTGTAATTATTTTTTAAATTATATACTAATGTTACATGGAATACGCCATTCGAACAAATAGTGATGTTTGTTTGTGTGTAAATTTCATTTTCGGTTTGTGTGAATTTGTTCTCATGGCTATTTCATAATCATTGATATTTGAGCGTTCAAATTTAATTATTTTAAGATGAAAAATAATAGCAGAAATAAACATAAAAAACATTCTTTGCCAATAGCTTTAATTGATATCTAATTTTTCGTATGCAGAATTCATGCTTTTAAATTCGGGTACAATTTTTTTCATTTTGCCAACCAACTCGTAATTGTCGAATTTTTTTACCAGGTTAATTAATTCGTCTATTTGTTCTTGAATTTCATTGTAAGGAGTTTCTGCAACTTTAGCAATCATAATAAGTGGATGATAGGTAGGCAAAGTATTTTCTTTTTTATTCAACAATTCTTCATAAATTTTCTCGCCAGGTCGCAATCCAGTAAAAACAATTTCAATATCTTTTCCTTCTTGCAAGCCAGCTAATCGAATCATTTTACGTGCTAAATCGACTATTTTTACAGGCTTACCCATATCGAATATAAAAATTTCGTTTCCATTTCCCATTGCTCCAGCCTCTAAGACCAATTGACAAGCTTCGGGTATGGTCATAAAATAGCGTGTTATTTCGGGATGCGTGACTGTAATGGGGCCTCCCATTTCGATTTGTTGTTTAAATCGTGGTATTACAGAGCCATTAGATCCTAAAACATTGCCAAATCGTGTAGTAATAAATTTGGTTTTCGATATTTTTCCAAGTGCTTGACAATACATCTCTGCAATTCGTTTAGAGGCGCCCATCACATTGGTCGGATTTACCGCTTTGTCGGTCGAAATCATAACAAATCGTTCAATTTCATATTGGTGGGCTAAATCGGCTATAATACGTGTTCCTTTTACATTAGTTAAAACAGCCTCAGCAGGATTATTTTCCATCACTGGAACATGCTTATAAGCTGCAGCATGATAAATAACAAGAGGTTTATATCGTTTAATAATATATTCAAGGCGTTCGCGGTTTGTAATGTCGCCAATAATATATTTATAATTTTTAAAGTTAACTTTTTCTTCTAATTCGAGTGTTAGTTCATACATCGGCGATTCTGCTTGATCGTATAATATAATCAACGAAGGCGAAAAGGCAGTAAGCTGAATAACAATTTCTCGACCAATAGAACCGGCCGCACCGGTTACCATTACCACTTTACCAGTTATTTGTTGGCTTATATTTTTCTTATCGAGTTGTATTACTTCACGTTCAAGTAAGTCTTCAATTTTAATTTGTTTTAATTGGTTTAAATTAAGTTCACCATTTATCCATAATTTTATAGGTGGCACCTCTAATACTTTTATTCCCAATTCTATCGCCTGTTCACTAATTTCGCGTTTGGTTTCTTTGGTTAAATGTTCGTCGGCTATAATTAAATGTGTTATTTTTTGTTTTTGTACTACATTTTCAAATTTCGAAAAAGGGTAAATTTTTATTCCATCTAGACGCAAATTTTTATTGTTATTAGAAACATCAAAAAAAGCAAGTACCCGATAGTTTACATTAAAATCGTTATCGAGGCTGCGTTTAACCGATAAAGCAAAATGCTCTTTACCAACTATAGCAACCTGTGAACGAAAACGTTGAGAAGTTGTTAATTCAAAAAAATACGATTTTATAAGTAAACGCAAAAAAACCATTAAAAAAACAGTAGCCAAAAATTCGATAATAATTATTGAAAAAGGAATAATAAAAATCGCTTTAAACCAATAAGTTAACACATTGATAATAATAAAAATGATAGACCCTGCAAACAATACTTTCAATATACGTAAAGAATCTTCAACACCGGTATATCGAACAATTCCGGCGTAGGTCTTAAATAAGTAAAAACTAAAACTTCTCACTAAAATAACAATTGGCAATACATAATAGATATATGGTATCCATTCGTTTTGCGGTATAGAGAAGTTGAATCGTATTAAATATGCTATATGCAAAGCAATAAAACAAATCAAAACATCAACACTAAATATAATCCAACGTGGTGTAGTTTTTCTAAGTAAAATTAAATTATTCTTCATCGATAAAAACATTTAACGGATTAGACGGTAAAAGATGAAGCTGTATTCCTTCGCTCAATAATTTTGCAATAGCTTCTTTTCCTTTTGTTCCAATATTAAGCGAAAATTCATTTACATACAAATCGATGTGTTGTTTTATGACATTTTCAGCCGTTTCTTGAGCATGAGCCTTAATAATTGACATAGATGCATCGGGATTTTGAAAAGCAAAAGTAATACTTTGATATAAAATATGATTTATTGCTTTTTTTATATCTCGAGGAAGATTTCTTTTAATTGCAATAGCCCCCAATGGAAGGGGCAAATGATACGAAGCTTCCCATTGCTCCCCCAAGTCGGCTATTTTTTGCAATCCTTTTCTTTGGTATGTAAAACGTGTTTCGTGAATTATAACGCCGGCATCAATTTCATTCTCCAACAAGGCCTCTTCTATTTCATTAAAAAAGTATTCTTTGGTTGCCTGCTGTGGACGATAAAAAAGTTGTAATAATAAATTGGCAGTTGTATTAAACCCCGGAACCCCTATTTTTACATAAGGTATTTCATCAGGATAAATTTTCTTTTTTGAAATAATGAGTGGACCATTTTTATATCCTAAAGCCGAACCTACTGTTAATAGTTCGTAGTGGTTTAATACTTGTCCAGCAGTAAATACGCTTATTTTAGTAATATCGGTTTCGCTATTTAACGCCCATTGATTAAGAGTTTTGATATCGGCAAAATGAAAATCGAAATGAAGATGCTGGGGATATTGAATACGTTGATTTATCCACGCTTCGAACATAAAAGTATCGTTTGGACAAGGCGATATACTTACCTTAAGCTTCATTTGTTGAAAGTAGAAAATATTTCCAACAAAGTTAGCCATAAATTATGAACTGCTAAAGCAATATTCCATTTTGATTTATCTCGCTCGCCTACCCTATTTGAAACTGCTCTTAAAGCAATTAACGGGATATTTTCGTATTTGCAAACCATGAAATAGGCAGCACTTTCCATTGTTTCAATATCGGCATTATATTTCTGTTGCATCATTTTATTTCGTGAAATATCGCTTGAAACAGTATTAACCGTAATACCGCAGACTTTTGGTATTTTCAAATTCCACTCGTTTTTATGTTCTAAAAATATTGTTTTTTTTTCTAACTCTGCCAAATGAATAAATGTATGCTCTTCTTGAAAACCTAAATCGCCAAAAGTATCGGCAATTACTTGAACTACCTGTCCCACATTTAATTGTTCGTTAAACGCTCCACAAATACCCATATTAATGACTAAATCGTATTTTTTTTGCTGCAATGTTTTGGTTAAGTAATAAATGGTGTTTGCGTTTCCCATTCCAGTAATCAATACATCAAATAAATTTGGGAATAATTGATTAAGTCTATTTTTATATTCAGTATGAATTTCAATATCGGTAGCCAAAGATATTAAAATGCGCGTCATACTACCATCATTTTTCTGTTCTTTGTCTAAGGCACTCAAAAAGCATGACACCAGCAGCAACCGAAACATTTAACGAAGCAATAACACCAACCATTGGAATAAAACACATTTCGTCAGCCGCTTTTAAAATAGAAGGTGAAATGCCTTTCTCTTCGCTACCCATAATAATTGCAAGAGGTAAAGTTAAATCGGATTTAAATAAGGAAAGACTTCCTTTTTCGGTAGCTGCAACTACCTTTAATCCATGATTCCTTAAATTCCTAACAGTGCTTAATAGCGACTTTTCGCGACAAACAGGTACATGTAATAACGCACCTGCCGAAGTTTTAATGGCATCCTCGTTTATTTCGGCCGATCCTTTTTCTTCGACAACAATAGCATGCACTCCTGCCGATATAGCAGAGCGTGCAATAGCACCAAAATTTCTAACATCGGTTACACCATCGAGTATTAAGATTAAAGGTGTCTGCCCCTTATTGAAAGTATCAAATACAATATTTTCTAACGATTGATATTCTATAAGACTTAATTTAGCTAATACGCCCTGATGGTTCTTAGATGCATATGGAAAAAATTTTTCTTCGGGCACAAACTGAATAGGGATATGATGTTGCTGAGCAACATAGATCAATTCTTTAATAAGTGGATTATTTTTTTTTCGGTCTATCCATATTTTATCGATATTTCTACCCGATTCGATAGCTTCTATAACGGTTCTAGCACCGTATATTTGTTGATTTTTAGTTTGCATTATTCGTTTGCTATTGAAAATACCCTTCCATTTCGCCATGTATCTATAGCCTGTAACCATGATATTTTATATCCCTCGTTACGTTCTAAAATAAAATGATTGCTAGTGAAGGGATTTTGTTTCTTAATAAAATTAAATACCAACACTTTAGCACTTTGTGGTGTGCCATATATCCATTGTTCAATATTGGGTGCTTTATAAATGGTAGTAGGAAGTCCAAAAATAATATAAACCATTCCCCTATCGGTTTTCCAACCTTCGGTATAACTTGTAAAATACAAATTCGCAAGCATAGCTCTGGTATAAAAAACTCGGATAAGTTCACGAGCTCGCGATATATTTCCAGTTGCATTGAGCCAAAAACGATCCACCGCTTCTTTTTTATCTGACAATAGATTTAGTTCATTAAACTCTTTTTGCGAGTTCAGCATTCGCAACGGTTGTAAAAGTTCACTCGGACGAACCAACGAAGGGAAATGATTAGCAAAATGAAAGATTGTAGTTCCATTGCCAATAGAATCTCGATAAATATGAAGTATAGTTGGCTTATTTAATACGAAATAACATGTATCGCAAATTAAACTGACGCGGATACTATCGGGAGTAGGCACAAAAAAATCTTTGTTACTTGTCATCTGGTAAGGTGGAGAGCATAATTTATAAGCATTGGGAAACCAAGCAAATTTCCACTCGCGTGGTAAATCCGAACGAAGTATTATTGAAAAAGTATCGCTATCGCATAACCATGGATCAAAATAAGGAATGCCTTGCTTATTTACCAACAAAAAATCGTTAGAATTTATTTTAGCTTTACGTTCAATATGAACATATTGATGAAAATGAGTTGAAAAAACAGGGTCATTGATAAACAAATCGACCATGTAATTCGATGAATCGTTAAGATTAACATCAAACTTTAAAATATAAAAATCTTTATTTTCATTCAAAATAGTTTTGGTAAAGCGCAGTGTATCCACCAATTTTAACCCTTGTGTTGTTTCGTATAATGTGTAATGAACATTTAAATTGCAGCTACTGCTTTCGCCATTGGGCAAAAACATCAAATCTTTAGAAGGTAACTTGCAATAAATAGAAGTGGTATTATTATTAATGTTATGGGCAATAACCTTAGCATGTATGGTTTGGGCATTAGGATTATATAAAAAATTAAGATTTAAGCGACGCGTGTTGGTTGTTTGTAGGGTTGACAAGCAAGAATATAGTCCCCCTAAAGCGACAAAAAAAATCCACAAAATTCTAATTTTTGATATGTTAATTAAAAATTCCCTCATTAAATTCTTTAAGATTACTAACTGTAATAATTTGAATTTTAAATTTGGACAAATTTATACCTTTTAAACCAAACTTAGAAATAATCATTTTTTTAAAACCCATTTTTTCAGCTTCGGCAATACGTTGTTCAATTTTTTGTACGGGTCTAATTTCACCATTTAATCCTATTTCTCCTGCGAAGCATGTTGTACGAGGGATTGCTTTATCGTAAACAGACGATAAAATAGCAAATACAACTGCTAAATCGATGGCTGGGTCAACTACACGGATTCCTCCTACAATATTCAAAAATATATCTTTATTGTACATTTTAACCTGAAGTCGTTTTTCAATAACGGCTAACATTAACGAAAGTCGCTTAAGTTCATAACCATTAGCTAATCGCTGTGGAAAATTATTGGCAGTAGTACTACTTAATGCTTGCACTTCGATCATAATAGGCCGAATGCCTTCGATAGTAGCGGCTATACACGATCCGCTTAAATTTTCGGTAGCTTCTGATATCAACAACTCCGAAGGGTTACTAACTTCTTTTAATCCTTCTTGACGCATTTCAAAAATACCGATTTCACTAGTCGATCCAAATCGATTTTTAATTGAACGCAAGATACGGTATGGATGCCCAGGTTCACCTTCAAAAATAAGCACGGTATCAACCATATGTTCCAAGACTTTCGGTCCAGCAATAGCTCCTTCTTTGTTAATATGTCCAATAATAAAAATAGGAATATTTAATTCTTTAGCTGTATTGATAAGTTTTGCTGTGCATTCACGTACTTGCGATAGGCTTCCGGCAAATGATTCAATATTTTCTGATTGTATCGTTTGAATAGAATCAATAATAACAATGTTGGGTTTAATTTGGTGAATTTGTGCAATAATATTTTCAAGGTTAGTATCACAAAGCAATAAACACGATGAGCCATCTCCTCCTAATCGTTGAGCTCTTAATTTGAGTTGCGTTTCGCTTTCTTCGCCCGAGACATAAAGAGAAGTAATCGACTTAACCCTCATTGCAAATTGCAACATAAGTGTAGATTTTCCTATACCGGGTTCACCTCCTATAAGCACTACCGAGCCAGCAACAATCCCTCCACCTAAAACTCTATTCAACTCGATACTTTTGGAATTGATACGTACAGTATCGTCGGCTACTATTTCATTTAAGCGTTTAGGAGTTTTAACATCCGTCTGTTTTTTTTGACCTGAAACCTTAGTTAGTATAGGCTGTTCTATAAATGAGTTCCAGGCACTGCATGAAGGACATTTACCTAACCATTTAGGCGATTCATAACCACACTCCTTACAAAAAAAAGCTAATTTAGATTTGTTACTCATTATTGTTCTCTTGCAAATTCAAGTCGTAAGAAAGCTCCATTTGAGCTACCATTGGGTAGTTGAGAACGTTGTAAAAATAAAAATTCCTTGTTAAGCTTTAGAATTTGATATTTACCGTCGTAGATACTGTCAAGTCCTTTGAAAGTAATAAAAGTTGGTTCTAAAAATTCTTTATCTATAACCCAAGAACCGGTATCGTAAAAAAGGCTATCGAATCGATATATAACACGTATTACTTGGTCGGGATTATTGAATGTCCATAGCTGAGTAATACCCGTATCGGAAGCTGTTAAATAATAGTAATGCCAAGTTCCTATTAGTTTTTTTTCGGTTTGTTTTTTACAAGCCAAAAATAAAAAAGCAAGAATTATAATAAAAAACCATTTATTCATTTTTAACAAACTCTTTACGAAGATAAGGTGAATAACATTGCAATATTAAGATGTTGTTTTTTATTTTTTCGATGTAATAATTAGCATCATCATATTGATTTAAGTTTTTAATAACTACATAATATTTAAAAAATTCGGATTTAACTTCATAATCGCCCGTATCAACCCAAACTCCATTTTTTATCCTATACAAAACCTGATTAGTTTCAAAACGATAAATAATCGTATCGTTTCTATCCGATGCATTTTGTGGTAATAACTTCCACTCACCAATAAGTTTATTTTCCTTCGCTTTTTTACACGAAGGCAAAATAAATAAAGCTAAAACAATAAATATTGATAAAAAAAATTTCATTGCTTTTTTTTTCAAAGATACAAATTTCTGTATTTTTTTGCAAAAAAATCAGAAAATCACCTAACAAGTAAGAGTGTTAAAGAAAAATTATGATTCCTCGAAATCCCCTGGAAAATAAATTAATTTTTTAGAAAACTTTTTTCTAAAAATTCCTTGAAAACCCAACACATGCATAAATTCTATTAAACTTCCAAATTCTAAATCTGAATTAAAATCTTTTGCTTTATTCCAGTATAATAATTTTTGTAAAAACATTAAATCAAAAGCTCCTGAATCAATCCAATCTACTACATTACTATAACCAGAAGCAAACCTAATATGTTTACAAACGTCCATAATATATTCCAAATTGTCGTAATTCCCTGTTAAGCATGTACTAAAATGAATAAATTGAATATTTTTACAATATCTTAAAACATCTACAATAGATGCCACATTAATACTTTTTTTTAACCCATTAATTCGACCATTTTCACCATGAGAAGCAATATATAACAATTTTTTATCATCTTTGCTTTCTTTATTATAAATATTTATCCAATGTTTTAACGATTCTAAATCATAAAACATTTTATAAAAGGTTTTTATATTGTAAATTTTGCCAAATTCACTAATAAATGGCCAGGAGGAAAAAGATTCAATTTTGTTATCTTCCCAGGGAGATTCCAAAACTAAGATAGAGTTATATGAATTCATCACTGTATTTTTTAATTAGCAAAAATTTGTTATATTATCTTTTCAACTCTTGAATGATTTTGGTTGTAGAAAAACCTTCGACAAAAGGTATAGTTTCCACTTTACCGCCATTTTCTAAGACAATATCGCTTCCCACGATAGTTGTAACTATATAATCGCCACCTTTTACTAAAACATCGGGACGAATGTATTTTATGAGTTCGAGCGGTGTATCTTCGTCGAAAAGTACCACCGCACTTACAAATTGCAAACTGGCTAAGGCTAAAGCTCTACTTTCTTCATCTTGAATAGGACGCTCATTGCCTTTTAATCGTTTTACCGAAGCATCAGTATTTAATCCAACTACAAAGACATTGCCCAAAGAGGCTGCCTTCATCAAATATTCAAAATGACCACGATGCAAAATATCAAAACATCCGTTAGTAAAAACAATTTGCTGGTTTTTAAAACGCCAAAATGCTAATAAACGAGCGAATTCTAGTTCGTCTTTCGATTTAAAAATCTTGCTTTTAATTACCTTTTCGTAATCCATAATACTATGCTTTTTTGTTTTTATTATATAAAAATATCAACAACATGGTTATAGGTCCTAAAATAAGTACCATCAACGTTTGCGACTCATGGCAAAGCGTGGCATAAAGCAAACCGTCGGCTTGCGACACACCAAACAACATAAGCCCACGCGAAACAATCCAATGAAATGCTCCAAAACCATTTTGAACAGGCGCCGACATACCCAATCCACCAATGCTTAAAACAAATAAACTATCGATAAAAGTCAATTGCGAAGTTGCTGGTAAAGCAAAAAAAACAACATAAGTCATTAAAATATAACAGGTCCAAATAACAAGTGTATATAACAAAAACAACCAAACTTTTTTTAAATGGAATACCGATAATAACCCTTTTATTAGGCCCTGAACAAAAATTTTTATCTTTTTAGCTACCGACCATTCTGATATTCGCTTACGCAGAAACCACAAAGAACCAATCGTTGCCAAGAAAAAAAAGAATAAAATAATGAGCGAAGACGATGAACCATTAAATTTATCATATATAGGATTTACCGCATTATCCATAAAGAAGGAACTAAAAAACGAAAAATCGAGAATCAAAACAGTAGATATAACAGACAAAAGAGTTAAAAAGTCGATAATTCTTTCGGTAATAACCGTACCAAATGAAACATCGAAGGGAATATCGTTTGTTTTTTTTAAAGTTGCACAACGAGTAACTTCTCCCATTCGTGGAATGGCAATATTAGCAAAATAAGCCATCGTAACAGCATAAAAAGTAGTACGAATAGGTGGATTTTGGTTACTAGCCTGTAGTAATAATCGCCATCGCAGAGCCCTAAAAAAGAACCCACCCAAAGCAAACATCAACGAGAGCAATACCCATTTAAAATCAGCTTTTAATAATTCTTTCCAAGCGTTTTCTAAATCTATACCTTTAAATGCTAAGTATAGTAAAAATATGGCTAATGATGGGAATACAATAAAATTTAATACTATGTTGAGTTTTTTTTTCAACTACAACAAACGATTCGTTCTGGTATCGGGAAAAATCAATGACGGTTTAAATGCTTTTGCTTCTTCGAAAGGCATAATGGCATAAGATAAAATAATAACCACGTCACCGACAGCAGCTTTACGAGCAGCTGGACCATTTAAACAAATAACGCCACTGTTTCGTTCACCTTTAATAACATAGGTTTCAATGCGTTCGCCATTATTTACATTTAATACATGTACCTTTTCGTTTTCAATTAAATTGGCTGCTTCCATTAATGCCTCGTCGATGGTAATACTTCCAATATAATTCAAATCGGCTTGGGTAATGGTTACTTTATGTATTTTTGATTTTAAAACTTCTATGTTCATATTTTTGATAATAGAGACTGCAAAGTTATAATTTTATTTCGATATTATCTATGAGTCGCACATCATTACAAAATACCGCAATACAAGCAGTAACCGATGTATGCTGTTTAAAATCAATAATAGGTTTTAACGTAAAAGTATTTACCATCTCAATATATTCAACCTTAAAGGGTGCGACCGATTCAATAGATTCGATAACCTTTGTTTTTATTTCTTGTATTGTCATAACTTTTATCCATTCAGGGATATGCGATAAAGTTTGGTATATAATTTTAGCATTTTCAAAATCTATTTTCGATAACCTTAGGTTGCGAGAACTCATAGCTAAACCATGAGGTTCGCGTACAATATCGCAAGGGACAATTTCTATAGGGTACTTTTCTAATTCAACTAAACGACGAATAACGGCTAACTGCTGAAAATCTTTTTTGCCAAAATAAGCTTTATGGGGCATAACTATATCGAATAACTTCGAAACAATGAGTGCTACTCCTTGAAAATGTCCAGGACGAAAAGCCCCTTCCATCACTTCTTCTAAGTATCCTAAATCGAAACTACGTTTTTCAGCTGTTGGATACATTTCCTTTTCATCAGGCAAAAAAACAATATCGCATACCTTTGTATTTTGCAACAATTCAATATCCTTATCAAATAAGCGTGGATATTTTTCGTAATCGTCTTTATTGTTAAATTGAGTTGGATTAACAAAAATACTGACAACAACCACATCGCACTGATTCCGTGCACATTGCATAAGCGAAAGATGCCCCTGATGCAAAGCCCCCATGGTTGGAACAAAGCCAATGGTTTGCCCTTGATTTCGTCTTGCTTGCAGTTCGGCTTTTAAATCTTTTATATGCTTTAAAACAATCATTTTTTTTTGCAAACCTAATGCATTTTTTAATGTTGAAAAATGATTTTCTTTAGATTATTAAAAAACAAAAATATACTTTACTTTTGCTAAAAAATTAAACTATGATGTATCATCGAATTTTATTAAAACTTAGTGGCGAATCGCTCATGGGCAGCGAAGGTTATGGCATTGATAGCAGCAACTTGATGCACTATGTAAATGAAATTGCTCAAGCTGTTAATATGGGCATCGAAATAGGCATTGTAATTGGTGGTGGTAATATTTTTAGAGGACTAAAAGGCTCAAAACAAGGTTTTGATAGAGTAAAAGGCGACCAAATGGGAATGTTGGCAACCGTTATCAATAGCTTAGCCTTAAACTCAGCATTTGAGAGCATAGGAATAGCCTCGAAAGTTTATACAGCGATTCGCATGGAACCTGTTGGCGAACTTTATCAAAAAGATAAAGTATTGGAAGCACTTAAGCAAAAAAAAGTATGCATCATTGCAGGCGGCACCGGTAATCCATATTTTACAACCGACACCGCCTCTGCGCTTAGGGCAATTGAAATAGAGGCTAACGCTCTTCTTAAAGGTACTCGTGTCGATGGCATTTACACAGCAGACCCCGAAAAAGACCCACAAGCCGTAAAATACAAACAGCTCAGTTTTACTGAAGCATATGAAAAAAAATTACAAGTAATGGATCTTACAGCCTTTACTTTATGCCAAGAAAATAAAATGCCTATTGTAGTTTTTGATATAAATAAAAAGGGTAATTTAGTTGAATTGCTACAAGGAAAAGATGTCGGAACAATTGTCAAATAAATCTTTAATCTTCAAACTTCCTCAAATAAAAAGGGAACTCTTGAGCAAGCTCACCCGAATAATAAAAATCAAAACCAATGGCGCCAAAAGTATATATTTTGCCATGTATATTTATGTGTGAACCTCCCACTTCTGGATTGGGTTTAGGTTTTGAAAATGCAAATCCAACATTATAAAGCGTTACAAGTATCTCGGGACGGTTAGAAATATCATAATTTGCTCGTTTCCATTGCTTTTGTACTTGATGCAAATACAATGCAGTATATAAGTATTGGTAATAATGATTTCTATAATTTACCAAACGATAATATCTTTCAGTATCGGGATTTTCTGACTGAAAATCGAGTAAATGTTTATATTTAGGTCCAAGATAATATATAGATGAACTATCTTTAAGATTTTGTTCTATAGCACGTGCAGTAAAATCTTTTATACCTGTTATGCCTAAACTAAACTGCGATTCTACTGATAAAACTTTTAGGGGTCCTATATATCTTTTATATATTTCGCGTTTTGAGTTAAAAAGCCTTATTTGTTCGCCAATTAAACAACAAACAACTAAACGCGGTTCAACTCCCGCAACTTTAGAAGCGCTATCAATTATTTTTTTATCTTTTTTTATAGCTTCTTTCAAATCGTTCCATTCTGAAATATTCATCCATGGATATACACTTTTAAGAGTATCTTTAGGATAATTTTTATTATAAGAATTTAAAAGTTCTCGTTTTAACTCGAAGTAAGGTGAATTTTTGGGCATTCGTAATTCTGCTGCTGCAATCATTTGTTCTAAAACCACGGGATTTTCAGCATGCTTTGATGCTTCAAATATCACATTAGCATTGTATGGATAAAATTTACCGAGTAATGATATAATTAAATATTGTATAGGTCTCTTATCGTCAAAAAGTTGTTTATTTTTAGGATCGTTTGGATCGTAAAGTTTTTGTTTATCAGAAATTTCTTTAAACATTCTATCGTTATAATCGACTCCACCTGGATCGTCGGTAATGTGTAATTTAACAGCAAAATATGCACCTGTTAAAATAAATCCAATAAATGCAAACACTAAAACAATTCCGTATAAGGCATACTTAATAAAAGGCTTTCTTACAAACATAAGTTTTACAAAAAAAACGCTGCAAAGCTATAAAATTCAATAATACGTTCTACCGTTTAATATAAAATTATTCTGTTTTGGATTTTAACTTACCTAATGGTTCTAAAATTAAGGGTTTTTCCATTTCGTATAATGATGAATGCTGAGGTACATTAAATATTTTTGGTTCGAATTCATATTGCTCATTCTCACATATAATGGAATATTCTCTATTTTGCTTTAATATCATTACATAATACCCTGTTTCTTTATTGGGCTTGTATTGTCCCATTAACTTTCCGGTTTTATTATCAATAACCTTTATTAAAACATCTTTAACTGGAATACTATCTTTGCCTTCAAAAAAAACCTTACCTTTTATTACTGCGGCGCTTCGCTCTGGTAATGATAATAAGTTCATAACATAAATATCTTTTCCGCCATAGCTATCATCACGTATTGAAGAGAAATAGGCTCTTTTTTCATCTGCCGATAAATGATAATAAACATCGTCTTCAGTACTATTAATCGGATAACCTAAATTTTTGGGTTCACTCCAAATGCCATCTTCTTTTAATTCACTGTAAAATAAATCATAACCTCCTAAAGTATGATGACCTTTAGATGAAAAATATAATGTATATCCATCAGGTAATAAAAAGGGACCTTCTTCATCGTAAGGTGTATTAATAATGTTACCTAAATTTTTTGCATAACTCCATTCACCATTGGGCAATCGGACAGACATATATAAATCTTTTCCACCATAACCTCCACTTCTATCGCTCGAAAAAATTAAAATATTCTTATCTGCTGAAATAGTTGCGTGAGTTTCATTTGCAGATGAACTTATCTGGGGCTCTAATTTTACGGGCTTTGTCCAATTACCTAAGCTGTCTTTAATTGATGCATAAATATTACCAATACCAAAGTCGTCTTTGTAAATATATAATTCTTGTCCGTCAGCTGAAACACAAATGCTAGCCTCATGCATATCGGTATTTATATTAGGACTAATTTTTTCGGGAATTTCCCAATGATCATTCACTTTTTTTGAAACATATATATCTTCAAAATACCGACCATCATCGGTTTTCATTCCTCCTGTACTACCTTTTCTTCGCGATGTGAATATAAGCGTATTTTCATCAGAAGTTAATGTAGGCGAATGTTCATCATATTCTGAATTTATTACAGGACCTAAATTTTCAATCGATATTTCGATAGAATCATTTATTAATAACGGAGCATTTTTACAAATATCCATCATTCGTTTACTTTCTTTATATTCATTCGATTCTGGTTTCAAATATTCTAAATATTTAGCAAAATAATTTTCAGCTTGATCGAACTTATATAACATATGATTCACTTCGCCTAATAGAAAAAAAACTTTATACGGTGCATTACGTTCTTTAAAACTATATTCTTGCCAATTTTCGACAACCGATTTTGACGCTAATAACAAAAAAGGAAGTGCTTTCGCTTTAAGTTTAGGAATTCGTATATAACACAAGCCCATTAAATAATTGTAGTTCGCATTTAATGAATCTTTTTTTAGCAAATATGCTAATTTTGGAATAGCTTCTTCGTAATTTTTAAAACTTATAAAACGACGAGCCTCTTTAAAATTATGCTTCAACTGTATTTTAGAAAAAAATTGAGCATCCGTAGATTTAGCTATCAATAAAAAAGCACAAACAATTATTATAGCAGTTCGCATATTTTTTTTAACAAAAATAGTCTATGTTTTTTTAATTACAAAGAATTTTTCAGTATTTTCAACATTTTAATTAAAAATACAATACAACTTTGAATAAAATTCATTTTTATTTGAATATTAAAAAATAAATTCATAACTTAGGCAACCAAATTTTTATTTTTACGTCAATAAACTAAAAAAGTTATGAAAACAATTTTATTTTTATTTTTTATTTTAATTATTAGCCCTTTATATTCACAAAAAGAACATCATCATCATAAAACATGTAAACATGAACATAAAGGGAGACCTGCCAATGATACTACCATTAAAGTTATTCAAACCTTTCATCGTGATGATAATGCCGGTGAAGCAATCATTATAGCTCGATATAGAGATGATACACTAGCTGATAAATGGTTAAAAGAATACATGCAACGAATCCGAAATAAGGTTTCTGAAAATATGTATCTTAAAGGAACCAAAGCCAGCGGTTGTTCTAATCTCGATTTTGAAAATGGAGATTTTTCAAATTGGACATGCCAAACGGCAACCAATTATGGTTATCCTGCCGGCAATGGGACACCTTCACCGGAATCTACTTGGTCAGGAACCGCTCCAGTTGCCAATAGACACGTCATAACCAATGCCGGAAGTGGAAATGACCCATACGGAAATTTTCCTATGTTAGCACCTAATGGAGGTTCTTTTTCAGTAAAATTAGGTAATAATGATATTAACTATGAAGCAGAACAACTAATATATACCTTTTTTGTTAACCCTCAAGATACGAATTTTATTTATAAATATGCTGTAATTCTTGAAAACCCAGATCCACCTCATACTTGGGAACAACAACCCTTTTTTGAATTGAAAATATACGATGGCTCCAATCAAGTTATACCATGTAGCTATCAACAATATGTTGCAGATGGAACTATCCCAGGATTTTTTAATAGTCCTAGTAACTCTAATATAAAATGTAAATCATGGACTACAGTAGGTATCAATTTAGGACCTTATGTAGGTCAAACCATTACAATTGTTGTTACTAGTGCCGATTGTGCCCAAGGAGGGCATTTTGGTTATGGATATATCGATTTTATTTGCCCTTCTTCGTTTACATTAACTCCTAGTATTTATTGTGACGATGTTACATCTACTACTCTTTCGGTTCCAGATATTGACCCAGGTATGACTTATCAGTGGTCAACCGGCGAAACCACACCAACCATTACCATTAATCCACAAAATTACAATGGCTCAAATGTAAGCGTTTATATTCAATCACCAAGTTCAGTGGGACTTTGCGGATTTTATTATTTATTCCCCATTGAAGTTGTTTCTTTAACCCCATCATTTAACACCACCACAAACTGTCTAACAGTTAATTTTACCGATCTATCTACCGTTTCGGGCACCAATATTACTGGATGGTCTTGGGATTTTGGAGACGGTCAAACATCTACACTACAGAATCCTACTCATACTTATGCAACTGCCGGAGATTATAACGTTACACTAACCATTTCAGCAGGAGGGTGTCAAAAATCAATTACTCAACATGTAACTGTTTCAGGACTAAGTATAAATGCATCATCAACCAATCCGCTTTGCTATGGGCAAGGTGGAAGTGCTACTGTTACAGCTTCTGGAGGTAGTGGAAATTATACATATTCGTGGAACACCTCTCCCCCTCAAAACACTGCGACAATTAATAATCTACCACCTGGCACTTATACGGTTCAAGTTACAGAATCAGGAGGATGCAATGGAACTGCTACCGTTACTATTACTGAACCTCCACAAATGCAAATATCTACCTCACAAACCAATGTAACATGTTATGGAGCCAACGATGGCACAGCAACCGTAAATGTCAGCGGAGGCACAGGAACCTATACCTACCAATGGAGCAATGGTCAAACAAATTCAACTGCGACTAACTTAATTGCAAATACTTATACTGTAACAGTAAAAGATGGTAATAACTGTTCTATTACTTCATCTGTAACTATTACTCAGCCACCGCAACTCACCATAACCGCTTCGGCTTCGCCATCGTCGATATGTCCCGGTGCCAATAGCACACTCACTGCTTCAGGAGCAGTTTCGTACAATTGGGATAATGGTTTAGGTAGTGGCAACTCACTAACGGTTAGCCCATCGGCAACTACGGCTTACCATGTTACCGGAACCG
>JABUFC010000029.1 GCA_013314715.1 Bacteroidales bacterium
TAATAAAAAAGTAATATTTTTAGAAGAATAAACTCTACACCCACCGTCATACCGAGCCTGTCGAGGTATAACCATACGCAAAACAAAATGGGCAATGGGGTCATTCTTCGACAAGCTCAGAATGACGAGAGAAAGGTTGGACTCGACCAAAAAAGAAGTTTTGCAAAGGTCTCGATATTGAAAAACTCGACGATGAAACTAAAAATAAATTATTCTTCCTGATTGATAACGTAATTCAGAACTTTAAAAACAAACAGGCTTTCGCTAAATAAAGAATTAGGTGCACTTATTTGACTAATACATTTTACTTAAAGCCAATCCAAAAAATGATATTGTTGCTATCAAATAAATAACTATAAAAATTCCTTTCATCTGCCTTTTACTATTTTCTTCATTATCCCATTTTTGTTGATACTTCTTTAATTTCTTACGATTAAAAAAAAATATCCAGTTTAGTAGCATAAGAGGAACAGCCAAATAAATCCATGAATATGGTGTCATCTTTATTGAAAACAAAAAATATATAAGGGCTATAATATTAAAGCCCTGAAAAAGAGTAACTAACCCGCTTGCAAAAATGTCAGGTCTTTGTGTTTCCAAACCTGTTTTTACATAAATGCTACTTATTCTATAAAAAATATAATCAAATAGACACATAAATCGACAGGCTACTTAGTTGGCATTAGATTAATACTATGAAAACCCATTCCAAATTCGCTAAAACCAGATGTGGCTTGATTAACATACGGTGCTTGCAATTTAATAAGAGGCTTTGCGCCAAAGTACAAGCCAGATACAGCCGCACCTGGTAAACCTGCAAAACCAACAAGGCCCATTCCAAAATCAAAACCAGTTTCAAGTTTTACAGCAGGGTCATCCGACATCATAAATTGTGCAGCAGATACTCCAGTTCCCAAAATTGAAAATCCTGTACCTGCATACTTAAAACCAGGCCAACTTAAAACTTTCATCCCAGTTAAAAACCTAGATTTTTGCGCTGCGACTAATGTAGATGGTACTGATTTATTGCCATAGAAATTCATGCTCCATTCATAAGGATTCCCTTTATAATTTGCAAAAAATTTACCATCATTTAATAAGTTTGAACCATATTTATTTAATGACATTGCACTGCTTGTTCCTATTGATCCTGCACTTAAAGCATAACCTATATTATTCATGGTGTTGGAATATAAAAATGGGGTAGTATTTTTATTTGCAGAAATTGAAATTTCAGGTAAAGACATCGAAAGGTTACCTTTTGCGTCACCAGAAACTCCCCATCCGTTAGACATTGTGCCAGAAAATGTTTGACCAACATAAGAACCTTTTATTCCAGCAGAATTTAAATCTGCTTGGCTATTAATATTCGCGTCATAGGTAGTTGTACCGTTTTCATCATTATACCAACCATCTAAAGCCCCCGTTGGATCAATCCTTCCAATCGGGTTATTTTGGCAATAAGAGTATGGTGATACCCAACTTCTTTCACTTGCCATCGGGTCAACGCTCAGCCAAAAGCTCAAATCGCTGTCGTAGTAGCGGGCACCAAAGTAATCGTAGCCGGTTTCTTCGTCACGCTCTTTGCCGGTAAACTTGTAGCGGGCATCGTAGCCGTTTAAGCTCTGCGATACAAACAGCTCGCCGTAGGGGAGGTACTGCTCTTTTTCGAGATTTATACTTCTTTTAGTGATAATGAAATGCAAGTTACAAAATTTATTTTTCAACATCAGAGTAATTTATATTTACATGAATTATTACTCTACCAAAATATTCGTATTCCCTGCCTTTATCATCTATAACCAAAGGATGTATTTCTACTCTGAATTGTTTAGGTTTACTTATGGACGAAGATTTATTAATATAATAATTTATTTTAATAAAGTTTCTGTGTTCATTTCCTAAACAATTGCCTTTTTCCCAATAGCCTGGTGGTTCAAAATTATGTATTATAACGCCAACATCACTTATAACTAATTTTTTTACGTATTCAATTTTTTTTAAATCAAATAATTGGATTTTATCTATTATTATATTATCGTAATACACTGCTTTTCTATCTTTAAACTCTCTTGCAAAAAACATATTAATTGTGTCTATTTTAAATTCAACACATATATCATTATTCAACCAAGCTGTATCGTTAACAGTTAATTCACTTTGTCCATTAATTGTTGGATATACATATAATTTTGGTTGATATAAAGGTTGTACATATGATTCTTTACTAATTATTAAAATTACTATTATTAGAAAAAATTTTTTTAAAATCATAAATACATTTTTTAATAACTTGTTCGCAAATATGAAGGAATTTTCCAAAGATAATTACGGTCATTTTCGTTTAAACCATGAGAACCTATTCTTCCTTTAATGCCAGACCTCATTAAGGATGAATTTCCGTTATTTCTAATTCTATTATAAATATTTTCAGTTTGTATGATTTGTAAATCTGTTGCATGTTGAAAATCTTTATTACTATTTGAATATTTGAAGAAATCTCCGCTTAGTCCCTTAACTAATCCTTCTCCCAATACTTCATGAACAAAACGTTGGGTTCTTGTAGAATTAACTATTTCATTATTTATTGTTGAATATTGTGTATTATCACTTCCAATGTATGCGATTGCGTATGAACTATTAATAACTTTAAGGTTTGAATATGTCTCGTTAAAGTTTACTTCAATAGTAAAACCAGGAGCAGCAACTCCTTCATATCCAGCATTAAATACCTTTAATAATCCATTGGCTATTGCTATTTGGTCATTTGTAAATCCGTTCTTTCTATTGTTAATAAACTTATTATACTCATAAGTATTTATTTTTTCATAGGTATTATCAGCACCAAGCTTAAAAAAACTCATAAATGCATCTCGTATATCTTTATTCTTAAACTTACCCATAGAATTTTCAATTTCAGCTTGGGTTTCATCTTCATTACCAGGAGTAGGTTTCAATTTCCTCCCATCGGGGTCGACCAGAATTACCGGGTTCCACGCTGTATAGTTGTACGGGCTAAGGTTGGGATACTTATCGCTCATCGGGTCAACACTTAGCCAAAAGCTCAAATCGCTGTCGTAGTAACGGGCACCAAAGTAATCGTAGCCGGTTTCTTCGTCACGCTCTTTGCCGGTAAACTTGTAGCGGGCATCGTAGCCGTTTAAGCTCTGCGATACAAACAGCTCGCCATAGGGGAAATAAAGCAAATGCTGCTCTAAATTGCCATTGGTATTGGTTATAAAGCTGCTGCTGCCTAAGTGGTCGGGGTGGTAATCAAATTTCATGCAATAAAATTACAAATTTATTTTTTACAAACAACACGTCTTCGCTATCATTGATGCTTTTATCGTCAAAACAAAATTAAAAAGATTTTCGATTTATAAAACTTTTCGGAGCTTCTCTTATTAACAGCATTGCATAAAATAGATTTTTTTTAATTATATAAAAAAGAGTAAAATAATTATTGCTATAATGATGATAGCTGTAATTATTCCAATGATATAGTTTTCAATTTCGTAAGAACCGCCCCAAGTTGCATCGAAGTTGCCTTCTGTTTCGTCCTTTAGACTGGTTTTACAACCTTTTAATAACCAGCGGATAAAACCGCCTAACCATGCTGTTAATGCTGTTGACATATCAATATTATTTATCTAATTCTTTTTGAGTATTTGTAATTATTGTACCTATTTTTAAACCCATATTAAAATCTTTTAAAGCTTGCTGATTAACTTTATTTGACTTAAAAAGTTGACTTGCCCTTTGTTGCCATGTTGTACCAGTAGGTAAACCATTTGTTGTAGTAATTCTTGGTGTTCGTTTTATAAATTGATTAAATCCTTGCAAGCCTTTCTTTGTTGTATTTACTACTTCACCTGTCTTTGTTAAACCAAATGATAATAAGCCAGGCACAACATCTATGAATGCGTCCGTTTTTTCTTTTGAATTTAAAGGAGTACCGCCTATTGTTTTTCCGATAAGTAGAGAATACGGTGAGTTTGCCATGCTATAGACAATATTAGAAGCTATTTTTGCAGTTGCTTCGACTTTTGTTTCTGATGGAGCATTAAGCCACATTTCAAAAGTTGTTAAATTGTCTGTCTCTGTAATTTGTACCTGATTTGTTGTAGTAGGCATATTGTCTAACATTCCTGATTTAGCCATTTCAAAAATGGTTTTGTTATCAGATACCTTTGTCCAAAGCCTGTCGTCTTTCATTATTATATTACTATGTTCGCTGTCAAACCATTGATAATTGCCAAACAAATCTCTATAGCCATCATCCCAAGCTCCGTCAGGGTCAGTTTTTCCAACAGGGTTCCACGAACAATAATTGTAAGGCGACAAATCGGTATGAGCTCCAAACAATGGTTCGGATGAAATCCACGTGCTCCCGTCACTGTCGTAGTAGCGAAAACCAAAGTAATCGTAGCCGGTTTCTACATCACGCTCTTTGCCGGTAAACTTGTAGCGGGCATCGTAGCCGTTTAAGCTCTGCGATACAAACAGCTCGCCATAGGGCAAATATTGCAAGTACTGGATTTTATTGAAAAACACGCTAAACTATAAAATATGTGCAAGTTACTAAATATTTTTGAAAAATATAGAATAAAACATTTTTTTACTCTAATAATCAATATTCACTATTGATTAAATTTATTTTTATAGTAAAGAAATCTCTTAGATAAATTTAAATGGCGGTAAAAATGCGATATCTCCTGCGGATTCGTATCTATTAAAAATATTTAACTTCTTCTTTAATTCCTTTGAGCTCGTTCATACGAGTTAAAAGATTGTTGGCAAGGCGGCTGGCTCCAATTCTAAAATAATGATTATTCAACCACTTATCGCCTAAAATATGTTTAACAATAGCGTAATATACCAATGCCTGCTTAACAGTAACAATGCCTCCAGCAGGTTTAATTCCTACCATTCTTCCTGTTTTTTGGTAATAATCTTTTATAGCGTTTACCATAACAAATACAGCCTCGTAGGTAGCTGCTGGCTCTTGCTTACCGGTAGAGGTTTTAATAAAATCGGCACCGGCTTCCATGCTTAACATACTGGCATTGTATATGGCTTCTTCGTTGGGTAAAGCACCGGTTTCAAGTATAACTTTTAAGTGTGCATTGCCACAAACAGATTTAATCAACGATATTTCGTTAGCTACATCTTGGTATTCTTTATTAATAAATTTGCCAACTGACATTACAATATCAATATCGTTAGCTCCTTTTTCAACAGCTAAGTTTGTTTCAGCTAATTTAACAGCTAAAAAAGTCTGCGACGAAGGGAAACCTGCCGATACAGCTGCAATTCGAACATTTTTATCTTTTAAATGTTTTTTTACGGTGCTTACAAAATTAGGATATACACACAAAGCAGCTACATTGGGACAATCGGTATAGTGTTCGTTAACATGATTCACTTTTTCAACCATGGCAATTATTTTATCGTCATGGTCAACCGTATTTAACGAAGTAAGATCGATGAGATTAAAAATCTTTTTTATTACATCTATATTGGTTTCTTGTTCGGCAATTTTTGCCATTTGCATAATTTCAGCAGCAATAGTTTCTTTTGAGTAATCCATATGATTTATTTTTATACAAATTTATAATTTTTTACTATGAATACCTTATTTTGTATCAACATTTTTTAAAAGCTTCGCAAAATCATTACCCGTAGGGTTTTGATAAATTCTAAGATGAAACATGGGCAATACGGCCATTAAATGGTCGAAAATATCAGCTTGAACTTTCTCAAAATTTTCCCATTCTATAATACTACTAAATGCATAAATTTCTATGGGAATGCCATTTTGAGATGGCTCTAACTGTCTTGCCATGTGCGACAAGTCTTTTCGAATAAACGGCAGGCTTTTAATGTATTCAAAGGCATACATTCTAAAAGTTCCGATGTTGGTTAACCATCGTCCATTAATGGGGTGTTGAATATCAAAAGGTAAATTTTTGTTGTGTTCTTCTATTTCCTTCATTTTTTGCTCGATATAACCTCGTATCAGTTGAATGCTTTTTAACTGTTCAATTTCATCCAAAGTTAAAAACCGCACCGAATTTATATCAACAAACAACGAGCGTTTAATGCGTCTTGCTTTTGCCTCTTCCATTCCGCGGTAGTTGATAAACGACTCCGAAACCATGGCATACGATGGAATCATCGAAATGGTTTTATCCCAATTTTGAACTTTAACGGTATGCAGTGTAATTTCAGTTACAACTCCATCGGCATTTTTCGAGGGCATAACGACCCAATCGCCCAATTTAACCATATCGTTTGCCGATAGCTGGATACCGGCAACCAAGCCGAGAAGTGTGTCTTTGAAAACTAACAATAAAACGGCTGCAATAGCACCTAATCCTGTAAGAAAATAACTTGGGTCTTTATCTAGAACAATAGAAAGAATAAGAATACTTCCAATAGAGTAATTGAAAATATTGATAACTTGCAAAAATCCCCGAATAGGCCTGTCTTTCGACGAAGGCATAGACATGTATATCTCATTCAGCGATTTTAAAAATGCCGATATAATGAGCATGGCCATCACTATCATGTATATAAAAACCATGCTTTTTACTACCGAAATCCATTCTGGATAACCTTTCAATACAATATTAGATGAGTGATAAATAATTAATGCCGGCACAATGTGCGAAAAACGATGAAATACTTTATTCTTCAATAGTATATCATCCCATGTAAAAGTCGTTTTTTTGACAATACGACTTACAATAACCGATATAAACTTCTTTGTTAAAAAATTAGCAAGGTATGAAATGATAAAAACAACACCGATAACAATGACTAATTTTAAAATTTCTGCCCAAAAAACGGACAAACCTAAATCCATTAACCAATGTTTAACTTCTGTAATCATAGGCTATTATTCTTTTTCGTAATTATCGCATGAACTACAACCACAAGTATTACAACCTAAGTCTTCGTGCGAAGCACATTGTATTCCCTGCTTACGCAACGCTTTATTTTGACTGATGTGCGTATTAGGAAACTTGCCGTTTTTTTTAAGTAAAATGGTAATCGCCATTCCGGCAAAAGCCAAAGCCATTAAGCCAAGAGCTAAAAAAATAAGTTTAAGCATATATTAAATTTTGCTACAAAGTTACAAAATATTTTACGACTTCCTGCTTATTTAGAATTATTCTTATTAAATTTGCAAAAAAATGTTTTTTTATGGAACTCGATAGAAAGTTAAGTTTTGAAGACTTTAAAAAAGAAGTACTTCATGATTATTATATTTGTCATTTAAGCCGTAAACTCAGCGTACTAGGGCGTAAAGAAGTTTTAAGCGGCAAAGCTAAATTTGGCATTTTTGGCGATGGAAAAGAATTGGTTCAGGTAGTTATAGCAAAATTTTTTGAAAATGGCGACTGGCGTTCGGGCTATTATCGCGACCAAACATGGATGTTAGCATCCGGATTACTCACTGCCGAACAATTTTTTGCTCAATTATACGGCGATACCGATATCAAAAATAACCCCCATAATTCGGGAAGGGTTTTTAACAACCACTTTAGCACACCCAATACGAATCCCGATGGAAGTTGGAGAAATTTAATGGCACAAAAAAACTCTGCAGCCGACATTTCGCCAACAGCCGGACAAATGCCTCGTTTGTTGGGTTTGGCTTATGCATCCAAGTTATACCGTAATCTGCCCGAATTAGCTTCTTTTATTCAATTCTCAAATAAAGGAAACGAAGTTGCTTTCGGCTCCATTGGCGATGCAAGCACTTCCGAAGGACATTTTTGGGAAACCATCAATGCAGCAGCAGTACTCCAAGTTCCATTAGCCGTTTTTGTATACGACGATGGATACGGCATTTCTGTCCCTAAAAAGAACCAAACCGCCAAACAAAGCATTTCTGAAGCATTAAAAGGATTTGAAGACGAATATGGAAACGGAATAAAAATATTTAAAGCCAAAGGATGGGACTACCCCGAACTCGTTAAAACCATTAAAGAAGGCATTTCGTTATGCCGCACAAAACACAAACCCGTTGTGTTTCATATCGAAGAAGTAACCCAGCCCTTGGGACACAGTACCAGCGGTTCGCACGAACGATATAAAAGCCCTGAACGCTTGCAATGGGAAAAAGACTACGACCCCATCGCCCAATTTCAAAAATGGATCGAAAATAACCGCATAGCATCTAAAACAGAATTAGAAGAAATTGAAAATAAAGCCGATGCTGATGCCAAAAACGCTAAACAAAAAGCATGGGAAAATTTTACAGAACCCATAAAAAGAGAACGCGATGCGTTGCTTAAAATTATTGAAAACCGTTCGTGCCAATGTAAACGAGAACATATTGATAAAGTAGGTATTATAGCTAACGATTTAAAGCAAATATTAACTCCTATTCGAAAAGATATTTTTAGCGCTGCCAAAAAAATTTTAAGACACGTTTGTATGGATTGCTCCATTCGCAAACAATTACAAAGCGATTTACATCAATGGCTTGAGCGTAATTACGCCGATGCTCATCAACGCTATAGCTCCAATTTATATATCGAAACCGAAAAATCAGTACTCAAAGTAAAATCCAATCCTGCCCTATTTGCAAACCCTGAACAATTAGTTGCCGGCAGAGAAATTATTCGCGACAATTGGGATGTTCAACTCAAAAAGCATGCTAATTTAGTTATATTTGGCGAAGATGTGGGTTATATCGGAGGTGTAAATCAAACCTATGAAGGACTTCAAAAAAAATATGGAGAATTAAGAGTAAGCGATACCGGTATTCGCGAAGCTACCATTTTAGGACAAGGTATTGGTCTTGCTTTGCGTGGCATACGCCCTGTTGTCGAAATTCAATATTTCGATTATCTTTTGTATGCTTTACAAACACTGAGCGACGATTTAGCCACTTTATTGTATAGAACTAATGGTCAACAAAAAGCTCCCGTCATTATTACCACACGCGGACATCGCTTAGAAGGTATATGGCATTCGGGATCGCCATTAAGCATGGTCATTAACTCTATTCGCGGTGTATATGTGGCTGTTCCACGCAATATGACACAAGCTGCTGGTTTTTACAATACATTATTAGAATCAGACGATTCGGCTTTAGTTATTGAACCCCTTAATGGCTATCGATTAAAAGAAAATAAACCCATAAATATAGGTGAATATAAAGTTCCTTTTGGAGTTCCTGAAATCATGAAAACAGGCAACGATATTACGCTTGTTACTTACGGTTCCAATGTTCGAATTGCTCAAGAAGCCGTAAAACAACTCGAAGAATTTGGAGTATCGGTTGAGCTAATTGATGTTCAAACCTTATTGCCTTTTGATATAAACAAAATAATACTCGAATCTGTTAAAAAGACCAATAAAATTGCCTTTTTCGACGAAGATGTTCCAGGTGGTGCTACCGCCTTTATGATGCAAAAAGTATTAGAAGAACATGGTGGATTTGCCTATTTAGATGCTGAACCTATAACAATAACAGCAAAAGAACATCGCCCAGCCTACTCCACCGATGGCGACTATTTCTCGAACCCCAATGCCGAAGATGTATTTGAAAATATTTATTCGCTTATGCACCGATACAACCCTAAAAAATATCCACAAATTTTTTAATTCATAAATGGCATCATTACAAAATAAGCAGTTTCAAATTGCAATATTACTCTTTTTAGGCTTTATTTGGGGTTCATCGTTTATTTTAATGAAAAAAAGCCTTATACTCTTTTCTGATTTAGAGCTTGGGGCTATTAGAATATTTTGTGCTGGCTTGGTTTTATTACCATTTGCTATAAAAAGAATAAAAAACATCAATCGAAAACAATTTTATTTTATTGCCCTTTCTGGTTTTTTAGGCAGTGGTATTCCGGCTTTTCTATTTACAATAGCTCAAAAACACATTACCAGCACCGAAGCGTCTATTTATAACTCACTTACACCTTTATTTACTTTAATTGTTGCTGTTTTTTTGTTCAAGACAAAAATCAATCGCTTAAATATATTAGGTGTATTGATAGGATTAGCCGGCAGCATTTTTTTAATTACTCAGCGAAGCAAAGGAATTATTGGCACTTCCGATCATCCTGAATACGGCTTATTACTTGTCTTAGCCACCATTATGTATGGTTTCAACACCAACCACGTAAAAAATAATCTTAAAGAAGTAGAAGGTATAACCATTACTTCAATTGCGTTTATGTCTATGATGATTCCGGTTCTCCCTTTTTTCTTTCATCATGGTTTTATAGAAAAGTTTCAATCACCTATTTTTGGCATTTCGCTATTATATGCACTTATTCTTTCTGTTGTTGGAACCGCCTTTGCACTTATTATATGGAATAAACTTATCAAACATATAACGGCTATATATGCCAGCTCCGTAACGTATATTATTCCCATTTTTGCCTTTGGTTGGGGACTTTTAGATGGCGAAGTTTTTAACTTGAATCATATTATCGCAATTTTCTGTATTTTTACAGGCATTTATTTAGTTAATTTTAAAACCAAAAATGGAATTTAATCGCTTACAAAGATGGTTTCTTTCTATATCATCGGGCTTACTACTTTTTGGAGGTTGGGCAGGTGGTATATGGCAATGGCTAACCCTTGTGGGATTTGTGCCTTTATTGCTTAACGAACACTACTTCTACGTTCATAAAGAAAAATTTAAAAGTCATCACTTCTTTTTTCATGCTTTTATCGCTTTTTTCGTTTGGAATGCCTTTTCTACATGGTGGATTTTAAACGCAACTTGGGTGGGTGCATTTTTAGCCGTTTTCTTTAATACACTTTTTATGTCCATTGTAACCTGGACTTTTCATGTCGTTAAACGGAAAACAAGCTTTAGAATGGGTTACATTTTCCTCATTTTTTCTTGGATTGCCTTTGAATACCTACACTACAACTGGGAGCTATCGTGGACTTGGATGACGTTAGGGAATGCTTATTCTGAACAAGTTCCCTTTATTCAATGGTATGAATACACCGGTGTTTTAGGTGGCAGTTTATGGACCTTATTAATTTCTGTTGTAATTACGGTTATTAACATCGAATGGATTATTGATGCCTACGTAAAGCGACGTTTAATTGTATTTATCATTTTATTATTAGTCGTGCCTATCGTCTTTTCATTAATTCGCTATTACACCTATCAGGAAGAAGGGCAAGCAATAAATGTAACTGTTGTGCAACCCAATATAGACCCATACAACGATAAGTTTTCGGGCATGTCGGTCGATGAGCAATTAAATCGTATTTTGACGTTAGCTGAAAACGAAGTCAAAGCAAATACCGACTATGTTGTTGGTCCCGAGACTGCTTTACCACAAGGAATCTGGGAAGAAGACTTCGATGTGCATCCACATATTACTCGCATTAAAGACTTTTGTAAAAGGCATCATGTATCGTTTATTTTAGGTGCTTCTACTTACAAAATGTTTCAAAATAAAATTTCTCCTATTGCCCGACCTTATAACAATGGCGAATCGTTTTACGAAACGTATAATACCGCACTTCAAATCGATAGCCAACAAGTACAATCGTATCATAAATCACAGTTAGTTTTAGGTGTTGAGCGAATGCCCTTTCCAAAACTTTTAGGTTTTTTAGAAGACTTAGCTTTAGAATTAGGAGGCACTTCCGGAAGCTTAGGGGTGCAAGCAAGTCCTTCTGTGTTTAACGGGAAATCTTCAGTTGCTCCGGCCGTTTGCTATGAATCTATTTATGGCGAATACTTGTCAGAGTTTATCAATAAAGGAGCCCAATGGATAGCAGTAATTACCAATGATGGATGGTGGAAAGACACGCCCGGCTATAGACAACATTTATCTTTCAGCCGACTAAGAGCTATTGAACTTAGAAAAGACATAGCTCGATCTGCCAATACAGGTATTTCGGCTTTTATCAATCAGCGAGGAGATATTTTAGAACAAACATCATGGTGGGTTCCCGCGGCAATATCACTTACCGTAAAAGCCAATTCAAAAATCACATTTTATGCTGTTTGGGGAGATTATATAGGCAGAATAGCGTCTTTTATTAGCCTTTTGCTTCTACTTTGGACTATAAGCAAAAGCACTTACCAGCGACTTAACCCAAATCGCTAATACGTTCGAGTTTTGCCATATTCATAATTTTTATTCTTCGGCCTTCAATGGCAATAACATTTTCTTGCTCAAATTGACGTAATGTGCGAATGGCATTCGAATTGGTCATATTGCTCAAACTTGCAATATCTTCGCGCGATAAATAAGCACTGATAGTTTGTCCATCTTCTTCGAAACCATAGGTTTCTAAAAGCACTAATAACGACTCGGCTAAACGACCACGAACATGTTTTTGTGTTAAAGTAACACACCGACTATTCGAAAAACCTAATTCGGTTGCTAACGATTTAATAATTTGCATAGATAAATCGGCATTTTTTCGAAGTACTTCAAAAAATGCCTCACGTTCTATTACACAGATAACCGAATTTTCGAGAGCCATTGCCGACGCCAAGTAATTTTCTTCGGCAAACAAAGCCCTATAACCAATAAAACCCACCGGCTTAGCAAGGCGAACAATTTGCTCTCGTCCACCAAAACCTTCTTTGTATATTTTAACTTTTCCTTCAGATAAACATATTAATCCCGACGGACGTTCGCCTTCTTTATAAATAACCTCATTCTTTTTTACATGTAAACATGCGTGATGTTGCGATAAAAAATCTAATTCATCATCGCTCAACACAGTAAATAAGGTTCTAATATTGTCGAAACAGTTACAAATCTTTGCTCTATGGTCTCTCATATTTAAACAATCTGTTAAATAACATTGCTTTATAGCACAAAAATATACATTATTTAAATAACTACCACTATTTTTTTAATAGAATTTGCAACCAACGTATTTTTTTTTTCGTCATTAGTTTGTTAGTTTTAAAATAAATATCTAATTTTGCTTTATAATGTCTAACTAAAATTAAGTACTATGAAAAAAGTGTTACTAGTTCTTTCAGTTGCATGCTTTGTATTGAGTGTAAGCGCTCAAAAGTATGCTTTTAAAAACCTTCAAAACCTAAAATCTGCTTCTATTCATGCAAAAGCAGATAACGGCCTAAGTGGACCAATGCTACCCCTTAACAAACCAACCAATGCTCATAACAAATCCATTAATGCAGTAGTTATTGGTACCAGCGGAAATGCTTATAGTTTCATTTATGAACCCAACTATCAAGTAGATGCCAATCCCGAATTAAATGCAATTATGCACACTCATCGTGCTGGTGGTCCTTGGGGCGGTTCTAGCGGTGATATTCGTTGCAAAATCAGCTACGATTTGGGTCAAACATGGAATGACTCTGTTGTATTTACCGTACAAAATGGTAATCATTACTATCGTTATCCCAATGGTATTATTTACAATCCTGCTGGCAATACAACACCTGCCAATGCTTTCGCTTTAATCAATGGTCCTATTACCGATGGTAGTGGTTGGAATTTCATGTATTTTGACTCAAAAACTCTTGATGGCAACAATCCCGTTATCAATCATCCATCACCATTGTTCACCAACGCTTTAGAAAGAATTAACTTAAGCGGTGGCAATGGCAAATACTACACTATGACCCTCGAAGATGATGGAACCTGGTATATTGATGCTAAAGTTCGTCAAATTAATTTTGACTCACAAATTAACGGTTTTACTCCAAATCCTAATGTTTCTACTTTAACCCGCAACTGGTTAATGCGTGCATTTGGAAACGATACTGTACAATTTAATTCAAACTGGTACAATATTTTTGATAACGATGGTTTACATGGCTATGCATTTTGCTTAGGTGCTGAAGTAGAATTTGATCCTTACAACTTAACAGCTACTCCTTTAGTATGGGAAACTTGGGATGGTGGTCAAACATGGACTCAATATTTTGCAAGTGGTTGCTGGCATACTTTAAGCAACTTAACTGACCAAATTTGGCCTGTACGTCAATCACTAATTGATCATCCTAACAATCCTGAATTGTGGGAATATCGTCCTTTCTTCGAAGGTGGTTCAACTGTTGACGAAAACTTCAGCCCTGCTGTAATTGACTATCAAGGTAATCTTCATATTTTAACTACTGTAACCGGAAGATATTCAAATCATCCCGACTCATTGTATTATAGCTATGCTAATGAACCTGTTTTCTTATTCGATGTATATCAAACCGGACAAACCGATGCTAACGGTCAGCCTGCTTGGGATGTTCAATTTGTTGATACCCTTAGAACACAAGTTATGCAAGATGCCAATTCACCTTTCACCGATGGCAGCGATCCAATCGGTTGGGGACATATGTTAAATATTGCTACTAGCCCCGATAGAAAAGTAGTTGTTGCTGTATGGGCTGATACCGATCCAACTTTTGATACCGTTAATACAATGCCAGAATTAAAAGCTCGCGCTTTCAATTATGAAACTATGACAGCCACTCCAGTTATTAACTTTACTCCTGGTGAAGGTGGTATGTATTTCTTTGGAAACGTTTCGCACACTGTTTTAAAAGATGGCAACGATTTTATTATTCCTTTAGTTTATGTTGATGTTTTTGAAACAGGTAACCCTGTATCAGCACAAAAATATTATTTTGCACAAGATTTACGCATTACTCCAGCTATGTTTACAGAAACTATTACACCTTCTACAATTAACGGTACATGTGTTTTAGGTATGAACGAAACAAGCGTTAATAATAATTTCAGTGTATCACAAAACAATCCTAACCCTGCTAAAAACAACACCGAAATCGCTGTTAAATTAACTGAAAATTCTAATGTTAATATTGTAATTACTAACTTAATGGGTCAACGTGTAATGGAAATCAATAAAGGTATGTTAACCGCAGGTAAACATAATATTTCTATTAACACCAGCAACCTATCAAGTGGTATTTACTTCTATACTGTTACAGCTAACAACCATTCTGTAACCAAGAAAATGGTTATTGAATAATCAATAAATCATATTTTAGAAAAAGGCTGTCAATTTTTGACAGCCTTTTTTTTTATAATATTCGTTTTATATATGTTTCATCAGTCAATTTTAGATTAAGCAAGTCCATCTCCATTAATGCCAAAACCCCGGGATTTGTTCCATTTTTAAAAGATCCGAATTTATCCTGAATATTCAACGCCTTTGCTCCTTGAATCGTTGCCATCTTTAACCAATCTATTAATTCAATTTCTGGGAAATTGCTTGAAAGTAATTTTAATTCGTTTAATATAGACAATCGACGATTGGATGCATAACTATCTGTTCCGATGCAAATATTTTCCTTGTCTTTAATTAAAAGGTGAAGCGGCGGCATCGTGTTTTCAATAAACAAATTTGAAGATGGACAAAGCACCCATGCTCTTTGCTTAAAGCGATTGCAAATAAAATTAAATGATTTTTCGTCGATAAAGGTATTATGTACAAAAAGCACTCGATTTTCGTATGGAATTTGCTCTATAATAGTCCACGTTGGATGATGACTCCATTGCCAGTTACCGGACTGCCATTGTTGTAATAACTGTTCTTCGCGTTTGGATTCATAAAAGTGAATAGAACATAAATCGTTGCTAACATTATTAAACTCAGAAATTTTTTGAAATAAGGCATAAGAAACTGAATAAGGAGCATGATACGTTATACTTTTGCTATACTTCTCCCATAACTTATATAACTGCAATCCATGCTGAAACACTTCATCAGCTTTAGAATCAATTAGGGAATATAATTCAATAAAATTATGGTAAAAAATAGCAGACTTTTCTTTAATCGGTAACGTCAAGTCAGTATTAACAATATCACCACAAGCAACGATACCCTCGTCGAACATTTCACTATCGGCAAGTTTAGCTGCTTCTATCTTTTGTGAATCTACCGAGCGGTTAACCTGTTTCATTTGCTGTATAAAGTGTTCCAATCCTCCCGAAGGTTTAAGTTTCCCCTTCAGAAACGACAATTCCAGATGTGCATGCACATTAATAAAACCCGGACAAAGCACTCCATTAATAAACTCCACACCGGCTAATTCCTTTTGCGGAAGAAAAGGCTCTATGGAGCATATCTTTCCATCATCAGAAACGATAAGAACACTGTTTTTTATCAGTTTAAAACCATCGAAAATGTAATGAGCCGCAATTTTTCTCATTTTTTTTGCAAAGTATCGCTATAGCCCATGCTTTCAATAAGACTTAAACGCTCAATAACTTTATCATATAAAGAATCTAATAAGCGTGGATTTTCGGCATAAAAATTAATGCTTCTATTGAATCTTTCTCTTGTAATATTATACTTATCTAAAACCGTTTTATATAAACGATTGCTCGAAATATCAGATATCTTTGACTGTACATTAGTATTTAACAATATAGCATCGGCTAAATGTAAATCGGCAATTATAGAAACCATGCTATCTTTAGAAATGACATCGGTAGTTATTTTACTCGATGAACGATTGCATGATAGTAAAACCATTAAAATGAAAAATAAAACAATTATTCTACTTTCGCTCTCCATCGACTTTGTTTGATTTTGTTAAACCTAGCACCTATCATTAACTCATGGGTTCCAGAGCTGTATTTTCTTAAATCAGTAAAAGTAATATCGTATGAATAGCCAAATATCAATTGATCTTGATAATTATATCCCACTAAAATAGAGGCAGCATCCTTGGTTCTATAACCCAAACCAGCCCAAACCATATTGCGGTATATAACTCTCGCATTGATGTCGGCTTGAATTGGAGCAGGAGCAACAAACTTAAGCATAAGCATCGGTTCAACAGAAAAATCATCGTTGATATCAAAGATATACGAACCATGCAACATTATGTGGCGTTTAAGCTTGTTTATCCCTAATTGTTCTAATTCTTTAAATTTTATATTTGAACTAAATAACTGTGCAACCGATATTCCAACAGCATATTTCATAGCATAAAAATATATACCCATCGATGCATCGGGCATATAATCGGTGTACATATTACTTCCCAACGAAGGATCGCCTTCATCGTGCAAAGTAATTTTTGAACCATCGACTTTATATTGCAATAAACCCAAGCTTAGTCCCGATGAAAAACGCAAATCGTCTTTTATTCGAACATTGTACGCATACGAACCATATACTCCTAAACGAGAAGTGGGACCGGTAACATCGTTAAATACCATGCCACCGAAACCCATATCAAACTTTCGATGTGGTCCATACACACTAAGAATATAGGTACGAGGAGCATCGGTAATCCCAATCCACTGATAACGATTGTTCGATTTCGCCTGATAATATTCTTTTGTGCCGGCAATTGCGGGATTATATGCAAAATCATTCAACATATACTGAGTGTACATGGGAGTTTGCTGAGCTAACAATTCATTGAAAGCTAACAGCATTATGGCTATAATTAAAACTCTTGTTCTCATATCTTACCTCATTATAGTTATTGGTCCGGTAATGGGATCGGGATAAGCCTCATCATGTAAATTGATGATGTAGTAGTATGTTCCGCTAGGTAAATCTTTCCCTTTATATTTCCCGTTCCATCGTTCTGAAGGCGGATAACCTTTGCTGTAGTATAATTTTTCGCCCCAGCGATTATAGATATAAACTTCGCAATTGGGGAATAATTCTATTAAATCAATTACCCATTCATCATTTATACCATCACCATTAGGAGTAAAGCCCGAAGGTATTCGTATCTTTGGTATAACGGTAATTGTTACAGAATCTATTACTGTACAACCATTAACATTAGTAGCAAGTAAATAATACGTTGTGGTTTCTAACGGGTGAGCAATCGTAACTGCACTCGCAGAATCTTCTAATCCTGTAGATGGAACCCATAAGAAAGTAGCATTCGCATCTGAACATGTTCCATTTAATGTAGTAGTATGATCGTATAAAATAGTTTGATTTGGTCCTGCATCTACTGTTATTTGCGGATAAACACCAATAGTAACCGAATCTACATCGAAGCAAATACTATCAAATACAGTAAAGTAATAAGTAGTTGTTATTGTTGGTTTAGCAAATGGGTTAAATACCGTACTATCACTTAATCCTGTAGAAGGAGTCCAGAAATAAACAGCCCCCCCAAATCCGAATATTTGAACAGAATCGCCGTAGCAAATAGTGGTATCGGTCTTGGCAGTAGCATGAACTACAATCATGGGCTGAACATTAACTGAATCTTGTTTTATACATCCATGAGCATCGGTAATGGTGTAGTAATAAGTTCCAGAAGATAAGCTATCAAGCTGTGTAAGTGTATCGCCGGTATTCCATAAAACCTGATAAGGTGGTGTGCCTCCATTTATGGTGAGGGTTACTGAACCATCGTTGCTACCTTGAGCACATAAAGAGGTAATAACAGATGTCGAATCGTTAATAGCTGTTGGTTGCGATACAATATACTTAATGCTATCCGCGCAATTATGAGCATCAGTCAACGTTGCTGTGTATAAACCTGCACACAATCCAGTAGCAACGGTATCAATTTGAGCATTGCTCCATAAAAGAGTATAAGGCATGGTTCCGCCTATTGGCGAAACGGTAACACTTCCGTTGCAATCGCCATAGCAGCGTATTTGAGTGCTATCTACAACACGTAAATATAAACTGTCGGGTTGTGTAATGGTAACCATTCTAACACGCGAACATAAACTATCGTCCGTTACGGTAACTAAATATGTACCAGCACATAAGTCAACAGCTTGAGCATTGTATTGAGCTGGGACCGTATTCCATTCGTATGTATATGGTATATAGCCATTCTGTGCTTGAGCTAAAGCCCAACCATCGCAACGTCCATAGCAAGTTACCATGCTCGAATCGATAATATGCAATTCTAAGTGCGAGGTATCGGTAATTTCAAACATCGAAGTTAAGCTACAACCATTTTGATCGGTTACGGTTACAAAATATAAGTTTGCACAAAGTGAATCAATAGTAGGTGTAGTAGCATTACCGGCATTGGCATCCCATTGTATCGTATAAGGAGGAGTACCACCGGTTACTAAAGCTGTAACTCTTCCACTACAATCGCCTCCGCAAGCAACTTGTAAAACATTGGTAAACGTTAACTGTAACGAATCAGGGTTCATCAATGTAAAATTAGCAACTGCCGAACACCCTCCTACACCTGTTACGGTAACTTCATAGAAACCTGCACATAATCCTACTAAAACGGAATCGGTTATACCATTATTCCATTGATAGTTATAAGGACCTAATGCCCCGTTGACCGTTACACCCAAACTGCCATTGCAATCGTTATGACAAAGCAAATTCTGCAAAACATTAATACTTACAGTCATCGTTCCCGGATCAATAATAGTAACACTATCACTTACCACACAATTATTGGCATCGGTAACAGTATAATAATACGTTCCAGAACATAAACCTGAAGCAATCGAATCGGTTTCACCGATAATAGACCATTGATAAGAAATATAAGGTGGAGTTCCACCCGTAGGAGTTAAAATAATACTTGCATCGCATAATCCTGGACATGAAATCGGAACAATCGAATCGTTTACCGCTAATACATCCGCATCGGTAATATCTACCATAGCAACACGTGAACAAAGGCTATCATCGACTACTGTAACAAAGTAAGTCCCTACACATAAACTTGTTGCGATAGAATCTGTTTGAGCGGGTGTTGTACTCCACAAGAATGTATAGGGAGGATAACCACCCGTAACACTAGCCGTAGCAGACCCGTCACAAGATCCAGCACAACTAATATGATGAATATTAGTAATATTAATAACTAAATTCGATGTGTCTATTACGCTTACAGACCCCACCTTTGTACAACCATTTCCGTCAGTAACGGTTACAAAATAAATATTTACACCCAAAGAAGTTGCTGTAGCCGTAGTTTGATTTGCTGCGTTAGCATCCCATTGATAGGTATATGGAGCGGTACCTCCCGTAACTGTAACCGTTGCTGTTCCATTTGTTCCACCACACGATGCAGCTGTTGAACTAAACAACAAATTAAGAGAATCGGGTTGTATAAATTCAATGGAATCTACTACCTGACAAAGATTAGCATCGGTAACAGTTAAATAAACCCAACCGGCACATAAACTATCAGCCGTAGCAGCATTGTCGCCATTCGACCATGCAAACGAATAAGGCAAGGTTCCACCCGAAATAGTAGCAGTAGCCATTCCGTTGCATGTTCCATAACATGAAATCGCTTGTGTTATTGCCAACGATGATGTAAGTTGGGGAGGATTAACTAAACTTACTGAATCAGTTACAACACAACCATTAGCATCGGTAATAGTAACATGATAATTGCCGGCACATAACCATTGTAATGTATCATTATGCGAAAGGAACGAATCGTCCCAATCAAAAACATAAGGAGCTGTTCCGCCATAAGGGAAAGATGCTACAGCACCATTACAATCGTTAAAACAAGAAATTGACTGTAAAACATTAATCGAATCTTGTAAGGCAGGAGGATTAGTCAAAGTTATGGTTGCCCAACGTTTACACAAACTATCGTCAGTAAGCGTTACCGTATAACTTCCGGCACAAAGATTTATTTGATTGGCTTGTGATGGTAAACCATTATCCCAAGCATAAGTGTAAGGTGGATAACCTCCACTTCCACCAACCGTTATGGCACCATTGCATTGACCAAAACATAAAGGATTTTGTAGTAATAATGTATCGATTTTCAAGTTCGACGTATCTATAATAGAAGCAGTTCCTACCTTTATACAACCATTGGCATCGGTAACCGTAAACGAATAAATATTAGCACACAACGAATCAACAATTGGAGTGGTAGCATTACCTGCATTAGTATCCCATTGATATGAATAAGGAAGCGTTCCTCCAAGTACAAAAACAGAAGCAATACCCGAACAATTTCCACTACACGAAACAGGAACGGTATTTACAATAATGGATAAACTATCGGGCTGACTAAGTTCAATCGAATCCACACGAGTACAATTATACGCATCGGTAGTTGTTACAAATACCCATCCTGCACATAAGTTAGTTGCTAAATTGCCACTTGCACCACTCGACCATGCAAAAGAATAGGGAGATGTTCCACCACTCGTGCTCACCTGAACTTGACCATCGCAACTATTGTAACACGATATAGCTTGCGTTATAGATAAACTGCTCAATAAAACATCCGGTTCGGTAATGGTTACCGAATCAATTCGTACACAACCATTGGCATCGGTAATGGTTACGTAATAAGTAGCGGCACACAAACCAAAAATTGTTTGTGCTGTACTTCCTGTTTGCCACAATAATATATAAGGAGCAGTTCCTCCATATGGATATACTGTTACAACAGCATTACAATTACCATTGCAACTTATCGGATTATCAATTGTAATAGAATCTTGTAATATGGGAGGATCTACTAAAGTTATCATCATAGAATGAGAACATAAACTATCGTCATAAACGGTAACAGAATAAACGCCCGCGGGTAAATTTATACGAATAGAGTCAGTAGTAGCATCTTCCCAAATATAAGAATATGGAGGGAAGCCTCCTATTCCAGTTACTGTAATCGCTCCCGTTGAATCGCCATTACACAAGGGGTTGTTTTGCGATACAATTAGAACATTCAAATTCGATGTATCTGAAATTTGAACAGTATTAACATTAGAACATCCATTCGCATCGGTTACAGTTACATCGTGAAATCCGGCACAGAGGTTAGTAGCGGTCGCAGTTGTTTGACCACCAGCCGATACTGACCATTGATAAGAATAAACACCTGTTCCACCTATTACCTGAGCCGTTGCCTGACCTGAACAATCGCCATGACAATTAACTTGCGTTACATTAATAAAACTGATTTGAATACTATCGGGTTGTGTTATCTCTATTGAATCAATTGTAGAACAACTATTTGCATCTGAAATAGTAACATATAACCATCCAGCACAAACATTCGAAACTGTGCTTCCAGAGGCTAACCCAGCTGACCAAGTATAAGTATATGGAGCTGTTCCTCCCGAAATTACATCTTGTACCTGAGCGGTACATTGTCCGTAACATAAAATAGACTGAGTTTGAGTTAATGTACTTAGTATTTGACTCGGCTCAGTTATAGTAATGGAATCAGTTTTTGTACAACCATTTCCATCACTAATAGTAACATGATACGTTCCCGCACATAAATTATTAACGGTAGCCGTTGTAGAATTTGCAGGATCGTCCCATTGATAAGTATAAATTCCTACTCCATCATATGGGTGAACTGTTATTATTGCATTGCAAACACCAAAACACGATATAGATTGATCAAGAGTAATTGAATCATTCACAGGTGCCGGATTAACCAGTGTAAACGATGTAGAACGCGAACAAAGGCTATCATCATAAATAGTAACATTATATGTTCCGGCAGCTAGATTTATTTGATTTGCTTGTGGTGGCAAACCATTGTCCCATTGATAGGTATAAGGTGGAAAACCTCCACTCCCACCCACCGTGATGGCACCATTAGCTTGTCCAAAACATAGAGGATGCTGTAATAAAAGCGTATCAAGCTCTAAATTAGATGTATCTTTTATTTCAAATGTTCGAGTAGCCGTACAACCCAATTGGTCGGTAACTGTAGCAAAGTACAAACCAGCACAAAGGTTAGTCAAGCTATTACCAATTCCAACATTGGGATTCCATGTATAGGAATAAGGAGCCACACCGCCATTTCCTGTTACCTGCAAAGTTCCGGTACAAGCACCATTACAAGCCACATCGGTTTGAGAAACTAAATCAAGCGTCAGTAAAGATGGTTCGTTTATCGTAACAGGGTTTGCCACAATAGTACAACCAAGATTATCGGTAATAGTTACGGTATAAGTTCCTCCACTTAAACCATTGAATATATTAGAAGCCTGATTCCCAGAACCTATATCATACAAATAAGGAGCAACACCACCGGATACTGTAACCGTAATCGTTCCATTTGCACTTCCATTACAAGGAGTAACATCTGTTCCGCTCACGTTATCAATTACAAGTAACGAAGGCTCAGTAATAGTAATAGGTGCTCCTATCAATTGACAATTATTAGCATCGGTTATAGTTGGAGTATAAGTACCTGCTGCTAAGCCGCTAAACGTATTGCTTACCTGATTTCCAGTTCCAATATTATATTGATAGGGTGATGTTCCACCACTTACAAAAATAGTAATACTACCATTATTTGAAGCATTACAAGGTTGCTCATTTGTAACCTGAGTGGAATCAATAACTAATGCAGGAGGTGCACTAAAAGTAGTCGAACCTGTTGCTGTACAACCATTATTATCTGTAACAGTTACATTATATGTATCGGCACATTTATTCGAAATAATGGGACCATTATCACCTACATTAGGTGACCATGTATAGGAATAAGGAGCCTGCCCGTTTTGCACTAGTACAACAGCTCCACCTGTGCAATCACCATTACACAATATTGTGCTAGTTTGATTTATTGTAACAATCATGCTTATACCATTGTCAATAATAACTGAATCAACCGCTGTACAGCCATTATCCTCAGTTACAGTAACTTTATAAGTACCAGCACATAAATTGGTTATGGTTTGAGTAGTAGCACCATTAGACCAATTATAAAGAATTGGAGCAAAACCATTGGTTGTATGAACCGTAGCCGTTCCGTTGCAAACACCGCTACACGAAGCATCCGTTTTTGAAATAGAATCAATGGTTAAGTTAATATCTATAATCGTTACACAAGTAGAAGCTGTACAATTATTTGCATCAGTAATTGTTACGCAGTAATTTCCTGCACATAAGTCCGTTATGGTTTGCGAAGTAGCTCCATTTGACCACATGTAACTATAAGGAGCTTGTCCTCCTTGTGGACTAACGGTTGCCGTTCCATTGCAATATTGCGAAGGATATAAGCTTGCAGCAAAATTAACCTGCCACCAAAATACCCAACCATCATCAATTTGCCAATTATCACAAATTTCCATTTTCCATGTACCATTTAATGGGCAACCCACCAATGAAGTTAAAGCATTTTGAGGTGTTAAATAATTTAAATGATTCGTAACATCGGTAGGAGGTACCGGGCTTGTTTGTCCATCTAAAGTATTGAGTAATCCTTGCTGCGGATATATAGATGACCAACAATACGTCCATCCTGTACCTTGTCCACAGCCAGGTGGATTTGAAATACATGAATGACAATCTTGTTCATTTGCCAATCCAAGATAAGATCCTCCCGAATTGTCATAGCTATCAAGTACTACACTTTGACCATTGGGGCATATAATTTTAAACGATAAATCTCCGGCAAAAGAATGTTCCATATTTACACAAATAGACTCAAGCTGATTTGCATTTTGCAATGTTGCTGAGGGGGCAAATGCACTAATATCAACCGTAGTCTCATAACATTGTTGCGGACAAATAGGACCATCGGGCACATACATGCCACCCCCGAACACTCCGGTAGGAACACCTCCACATGACATCGAAGAGTCGGAAATAACTGCCGACAAAGCTGGAGGGGCTAATATTTCGGTAGAATCAACAGATGTACAACTATGAGCATCCGTAACGGTAACATAATTCCACCCAACACAAAGAGCTGTTGCGGTTGAAGTTGTTTCGCCATCACTCCACAAATACGAATAATTGGGTGTTCCTCCGCTTACCGAAACAGTGGCACTTCCCGAACATCCACCGCCGCAACTCATATTGGTTTGTGAAGTAATATCGGCAATTAATTGATTAGGCTGAGCAACAATTATGCTCAAAGCCGTTGAACAACTATTAGCATCGGTAACGGTTACATTATAGGTTCCTGCCGTTAAATTGCTCAAACTACTTCCATTACAAGGACAACTGGGACCTGTCCAAGTATAAGAATAAGGAGCGGTACCACCAGAAACGCTTAAATTAATAGTACCGTTATTCCCACCAAAGCACAAAACATCGGTATGGGATTCGGTTACACTTAAAGCATTGGCAGGTTGTGTTATTACAATGCTCAAGGTTGTAGTACAGCTATTAGCATCAGTAACTGTAACATTGTAATTTCCTGCTGTCAAATTACTTAAACTACTGCCACTACACGGGCAACTCGGACCTGTCCATGTGTAAGAATAAGGAGCTGTGCCACCCAATACAGTTAAAGTAATACTACCATTATTCCCACCATAACACGAAACATTCGTATGCGATTCGGTAACACTTAAGGCATTGGCAGGTTGCGTAATTACGATACTCAACGTTGTTGAACAACTATTAGCATCGGTAACCGTCACATCGTATGTCCCCGCCGTCAAGTTACTTAAACTACTTCCATTACATGGACAACTGGGACCTGTCCATGTGTAAGAATAAGGAGCTGTGCCACCCGATACAGTTAAAGTTATACTACCATTATTGCCTCCAAAACATGAAACATTGGTATGGGTTTCGCTTACAGCTAAAACCGATGGTTCTGTTATGGTTACTGAATAGGTTTGAGTACATAAACTAACATCGGTAACGGTAACGGTATAAACACCCGGTTGTAAATTTGTTAAATCTTCAGTATTGCATGGACAACTAGGACCCGACCACTGATACGTATAAGGCGGATTACCATCGCTCACCGTAATATCAATAGAACCATTGTTCAATCCATTACAAGTAACGTTTTGATGCACATCTGTAATAACAATAGGATAAGGTTGTGTTATTTCAAACGAAGTATCCTTTGTACATCCAAGTGCATCTGTTACAGTTAAATTATAAGTACCTAAACACAAATTTACAATATCTTCATTGGTTGAACTAAACGAGGGTCCTGTCCAATTATACGAATAAGGTGCAACACCTCCATTCACGGTAATATCAATAGAACCATCACAAGAACCGTTACACGATACATTTAATATAGAAGCAGTAAGTATAATATTTGAATTTTCGTTAATAACTACACTCAGCGTTTTTGAACAAGAGGATGCATCGGTTACAGTCACATTATAGTTACCAGCATACAAATTTGTAATATCTTCTGTAGTATTGGTATATCCATTTGGACCCGACCAATTGTATGTAAGTGGGCTTGTATAAGTGCCCCCCACCGTTAAATCGATGCTACCATTATTGAGACCATGACAAGTTACGTCAATATGGGTTTCGGTTAAATTCATTCCAGCTGGGTCGGTTAAGTTGAATGTTTGCGATTTGGTACACCCCCTAGAATCTGTAACCGTTACTGTATAACTTCCGGCACACAAATTTGAAATATTTTGCGTTGTTTGTCCACTACTCCAAGCGTAAGTATAAACAGGGGTGCCACCATTTACATTCAAATTGATAAAGCCATTACAATTTCCGCTACAAGTAGGATTTTGAACAAAAGCATTGATGTTAATATCAGGTGGAGAAACAATCTGAAAACTTCGGGTTCGTGTACAAGAATTACCATCTGTAACTGTAACATAGTAAAAACCCGCACAGAGATTGATTAAATCTTCACTATTACTTGTAAAACCTCCAGGACCTGTCCAATTATATGAATAAGGCGATACACCACCTGTAACTGTTAAATTAATAGTACCCGTACATTGACCATAACAATCAACATTGGTAAGAGCTCCCGTTATCACAATTGCATCTGGCTCTGTTATATCAATAGACAAAGTAGTTGTACATGCTGCATTATCTGTAATGGTTACCTGATAGGTTCCTGCCGTTAAATTTGATAAACTACTTCCACTACACGGACAACTTGGACCCGTCCAAGTGTAAGAATAAGGAGCCGTACCACCACTAACCGTAAGGGTAATCGTGCCATTATTTCCACCATTACAAGTAACATTGGTATGCGATTCGGTAACATTGATAGCTGCCGCAGAATTTATGGTTACTGATAATGTGGAAGTACACGAATAAGTATCGGTAACAGTTACAGCATAGTTCCCTGCTTCTAAATTAGTAATATCTTGTGTATTAGCGGTAAAGCCATTTGGACCTTGCCAATTATAACTATAAGGAGCGGTTCCTCCATTTACAGTTAAATCAATAGAACCGGTAGCTGTTCCAAAACAACCAACATCGACATGTGTTTCAGTTAAGACAATGGCTGAGTTTTCGGTTATAGTAACAGGTCCACCCGTTACCGTACAGCCATTATTATCCATAACAGTTACTCCGTAAGTACCTGCTGCTAATCCATTAAATGTATTCCCAACAAAATACCCCCCACCAATATCGTAAGCATAAGGAGGGTTGCCTCCTGAAGCATAAATGGTTAAACTACCAGAGCCTCCGTTACAAAAAACCGGGGTGTAAGAAATAGAATCAATAATCAAAGCTGGCGGAGCTGTTATATCAAAAGAAAAATCTTTTGTACAACCCATATCATCGGTTACGGTAACAGTATAGGTGCCTGCACATTTGTTTGTAATATTAGCTGTAGTTTCGCCCGACGACCAGCTATAATAGGTATTACCTTGGGCATTAGTAACATAATAAATGCTAATACCACCATCACATTTCCCGTTACAACTTTCGTTAAACACTTCATAATCGCCTTCTTCTATCGACATTTGAGCCGGAGCCAATATATATATATTTCCAACCGTAACCGTTGAATTATCGTTATCGCGAACTCTAATAGTATAAGGTGCTGATGAACCACACAAGCCCGAAATAGTATAAGGAAAATCACTTGCTTGAAGGTTATTAAAAAAAACGAAACCACCGCCTAAATCAGGTGGTTTGGTCAATCTAATATTTACAGGATAAGTTGGAGTACCCGTTAAGGAAATGGTTATGCTTCCATCGCAGTTACCAAAACAACTCACATTTGTAATATTATCGATAGAAACCCCAAAAGAACCTTTTGCATCTTTAAGAATATTTTCGTCAGTTGGGTCATTATATATAACCTGATAATCGTTTATGCTAACCTTTTGCTGACCTATTACCAACAAATTGCTTATTAGTAATAATGCGAAAAGAATTATTTTCCTCTTGTCCATATTGGCAAAAATTAAGTAAATGCTTTTACGGATATTATTAAAATATGTTACTTCTTTTATCTTCACGTTTCTTCATCTTTATAATTAGACGTAAATCGATTGTATTTGGTTGCCCTTACTATCCATAGAAAGCTATCTTTTTCAACCGTTCCTGTTCGACTATTTCTATCTCCTTACCATTTATTTTTATGAGTTTTTCTTTTCTAAATTCAGATAATGTACGTATTACATTTTCAGTTGTCATACCAATTATCTCACCTATTTCTTTTCGCGATACCGGTAGTTCAAAAACATTTTTTTTATAAATATTCTCAGCAAATTCTAAAAGTACATATGCTATACGACCTCTTAAATTCTTACTATTGATAATCATAAACCGCTCAATCAATTCATTCGATGCCTTCGTAAGTTTCGACACAAAATCATAAGCAAATTCACCGTTTGTAAGTATAAGTTTTTTAATTTCTTTTAGTGGAATAAAACAAATTTCAGAATCTTCAATCGCAGTTAAATTATACAATCCATTCTGCTCATTAAATATTGTCAATAAACTTATTTTATCAAAGGGTTTAGCAATGGATATAATTTGACTTTTACCATCGGGTAAAATAGTAAAATATTTTACCAATCCCGATTTTATATAGATTAAATCGGTAATAACATCGTTAGAAGTGAATATAACCTCACCTTTTTTAAAATGTCGTTCTTTCTTTATAACACAAAGACTTTCAACTTCTGATGGTTTAATATTTTCGAAATACAACGACCTTACGATACAATGCTCACATTCACAGCGTATTGAATTTGATATACCATCTTTTTTTTCAATTTCACTCATATGATAACTATCATAATATGTTCTGTATCATACTTAAATATAATAAGCAACGCAAAGATATAAACTAATTTTGCATAAACTAAAAACAGACGAAAATATGAAAAAAATAATCATTTTAGGTGGGGGTACCGCCGGAACTATGATGGCAAATAAATTAAGAAAAGCACTAGACCGCGAAGAATGGAAAATTACTATCATCGATAAACATAAAACACACTATTATCAACCTGGTTTTTTATTTATTCCGTTTGGTATTTATTCAAAACAAGACGTTATGAAGCCCAAAATGGATTTTTTCCCCGCCGGTGTTGAAGTATTATTTACAGATGTTCAAAAAATTGATGCCGATAACCATCAAATTATTTTGCCAGACGACACACATTTGAAATACGATATATTAATTATTGCTACAGGAACGCAAACACGTCCCGACCAAACGCCAGGTTTAAAAGAATCACTTTGGTATCAAAAAATATTCGATTTTTATACTATCGAAGGAGCATTGGCTTTACGCGAATTTTTAAAAAAATGGGAGGGTGGTACATTGCTCATAAACATAGCCGACATGCCCTACAAATGTCCCGTTGCTCCACTTGAGTTTGCCTTTTTAGCAGATGAGTATTTTACTAAAATCGGAATTCGAAATAAAGTAACCATTAAGTATGTAACCCCACTTTCGGGAGCTTTTACAAAACCACGTGCTACTAAAATGTTGAGCGAACTTTTAACAGAAAAAAACATTGAAGTAATTCCTGATTTTTACCTCGAGCGAGTAGATAACGAAAAACAATGCATTGTTTCGTACGATGGAAGAGAATTACCGTTCGATTTATTAACGATTGTACCGGTTAATATGGGTGACGAACTCATTGCCCGAAGCGGTTTAGGAGATGACTTAAACTATGTTCCAACCAACAAGTTCACCTTACAAAGCGAAAAATACGAAAACATATTTGTAATAGGCGATGCTTCTAATATTCCAACATCAAAAGCCGGCTCTGTTGCACATTTTTCGGGCGAAATACTCTTCGAAAACTTAATGTCGTATATCGAAGGTCGTCCCTTACATGCAAAATTCGATGGACATGCCAATTGCTACATCGAAACCGGTTTTGGCAAAGGCTCACTCATTGACTTTAATTACGAAACAGAACCACTTCCCGGCACATTCCCTTTACCAGGAGTGGGACCTTTTGGTTTATTAAAAAACACCAAAACCAATCACTACGGTAAAATTATTTTCCGTTGGATATACTGGCATATCTTGCTGCGTGGAAAAGAAATGCCTATCGAACCCCTTATGACCATGGCAGGTAAATGTAAAAAATGTTAAGCTATGAGTACAGAACTAATGCAACAACAGATAACCGAGCTCAATCAGAAAGTTGATTTGCTGCTCGAGTACATCAACGAACAACGCCAAAAACGTCAAGTTTTAGACGATTTAGCAGACGATTTATATCGAATAGGTAACGATGCATTCAAAACTGCCGTTAAAGAATTTGACGACCGAGGCATTGAACTAGATATGGATCAACTTAAAATGATGCTCTTTAAATTTATACGAAACATCGAAACCTTTAACACACTACTAACGATGCTCGAAAGCATTACCGATTTAGCCAAAGATGTCTCACCTATTGTAAAAGAAGTAATTATTGATCTTACCCACGAAATGGAACGCCTCGAAAATGCAGGAGTTTTCGATTCTCTTAAAACCATTTTCAATAACATTTCTAATCCACAATTTTTAGAAACCATGGCTCACCTTACAACCGTCTTAGCCAATACCAAGCCCGATCCTGAACTCGATAATAAATCACTCTTTAAAATAATGAAAGAAATGCGAAGTCCTGAGGTTCGCAGAGGCTTATCGTACGGACTTAGAATAGTAAAAGAATTATCAAAATAAATGTTTAACAAATAAAAAATCAAAAAATTATGGCAACAAAAGTTTTAGCAGGTATTACCGTCGAAGTTACCGACGAAGGTTACTTAACCGATGCAAGCAAATGGACGCCCGAAATAGCTCACGCTATTGCAAGCGAAGAGGGCTTAAACCTAACCCCCAAACACATGGATGTATTAAACTACATTCGCGAAAAAGCCCTAAAAGGCGAAACCCTTACCATACGTGCTATTGGTAAATCTGGCATCGTTGATATTAAAGGATTCTATGAATTATTTCCCGGAGCTCCTTTGAAATTAGCTTCGAAAATAGCCGGAATTTCTAAACCTACTTCATGTGTTTAACCTAAAATAAAGCAACTATGCAAAAAGAAGAATTCCCTTTAAAAAAAGTTTGTCTCATTTGCGCCAAAGGCACCATAGAAGACGTATATGCAACATTGGTCATGGCTAATGGAGCCGTTATGGAAGGCATTGAGACAAAGGTATTTTTTACCTTTTTTGGTTTAGATGCCATCACCAAAAAGCAAATTAAAAAGATTCATACGGCTACGGTTGGTAATCCGGCACTTCGTATGCCCGGCGGACTTCCATTCCCGACATTACTTGGCATGTTGCCCGGAGTAGAAGCCGGCGTTTCGGCAATGATGAAAAGTCAAATGGAAAAACTTGATATTCCAACCATTCCCGAATTTTTAGAAATGATAACAGCTGGTGGTGGCGAAATATATGCTTGTAAGCTTGCCATGGAAATGTTTAAATTGAAAAAAGAAGACCTTGTAGATGAAGTTAAAGCGGTATTAACCGTCGGCGATTTTTATAACATGTGTGGTGGCCAAGGAACACAAATTATTTTTACTTAACCCTACAACCCACCGTCATACCGAGCTTGTCGAGTATAACCATTCACAAACCAAAATTAACATTAAGGCCATTATTCGACAAGCTCAGAATGACAAGCAAACAAGTAGTTCGGCTCGTCTCGTTATTATTTTAAAAACGGTTGTTAAATTTTTTAATAACCGTTTTTATTTTTTATTTACAGCAAAATTGTACTTTAGGTTTTCATATTTAACTAAATCGGCTTTTATACTACCCACCAACAAATCAAACTGAATACGTACGGGTAAAAAATTATTATCATTCGATATCCATATCGTTACGTCGTCTTGTGTGTCAAATATACGACCGGGTTCAACAACAGGCGAGAACTTTAAGCAATTCACTTTACCAAAATCGGTTTTAATAGTTTCAATGCCTTTATATCTAATTTGTAAAGTAAACATACCATCATCAAAATAAGTATCAAGAGTAATGATATCTCCTTGTTTTAGATTTTTAAAGTTATGATTTCGGGCATAATAAAAAGCCGATAAAATATCCATTGTATTTTCGGGCACTGATACTTTACCTTTTCTTTTACTTATAACAGTATTATCTCTACGGTTAAATAAAACTTCATCATAGTACTTATAGGTATCTTCAGAGATATTACGAATAGCCTTTACAGGCAAATCGGTTTCTTTGTCAACAAATGTTTCGTACACATCTCTAACTTTAAATAATTTATCAGCAAGTCCAGTTGAATAACCCGAAGCAACAGCATGAAAATATTTTTTACCATTCATTTCGAAATCGGTTAATTTAAGCATGGCATAACCACCATCAATAAAACCATAATGAACTAAATATTTAAGTGTTTCGCCATCTTTAAAGGCGATATGTTTCTCTTGTGCCCAAAGACTAACTGAATAAACAAAAAACAACAGCCACAAATTAATATTCTTCATAAACAATTATTTTTTATTCGTTATTGCCTATATATTTATGGTCGATAATATAAACGTTATTCATAGCTGTTTCAAATTTAATACCATTTTATATTAGTTTATTCTTTACAGAAGTTCCGGCCATAAATTCTTTTAAATAAAAAGGTTCAAAATAGGCCACATCGACAAAATGTTGATTGTTGTATAAAGTATACGATAAAGAAGCCATCGCCGAAGCATAAGGTAATATATTCGAAACAAAATAATAATTAGGATATTTAGACTGTGCAAGTGTACGCCATTTTTCTAGTCCACTGCCAATAAAATAAATTTTTTGGTGTTTATACGACTCAAAAGAATTTTCGTTGAGTATCAAAGATGTAACAGACATAATTGGTTTTAGAGAAGAATCGTATATCGCTGTATAAACTTCCATTCTACGAGCGTCAATCATAGGACAAATAAGTGCATCATTATCAATACTCTGATTTTGAAGGAACTGCATTCCATATATCATTAAAGTATCAACTGCTAATAGAGGAATATGATTAGCATAACACAAGCCCTTTGCAAATGCAACTCCTATTCTTAAGCCCGTATATGAACCAGGACCTTGACTAACAGCAATTGCTTTTAATTGAGATGGCTTTATAGAAGTTTCTTTGAGAATTTGATCGGTTAATATTGCTAATTTTGTAGAATGACTATTTTTCTCACTACTTTCTTTGTATGCAATTATCTCCTTATTTTTAGATAGTGATACAGAACAAATTTCGCCCGATGTTTCAATATTTAATATAAAGGTCATTTCTTTTTAAAATCAAATTTATTTTCAACAACTTTCACTTTGTCATTATGCTTTAACTTTTTACTTAAAATATTAAAAGGACCGGTAACAATTTTATCTCCTTCTTTTAAGCCTTTAATAATGTGAATCCATTCATCATCCTGAATTCCAGTTTCGACAGGAACTAATTCAACCGTACCTTCTGATTTTAAACGGAAAACACATTCTATTTGCTTTTTCTTTTCTGTATTAGGTTTATAATTAGAATCTATTTTGCTGATTATAGAATCTAAACGTGTTGTAACAGCTTGAACCGGAACTGCTAAAACATTTGATTGAATTTTAGTCCGAATATCAACTGTTGCAGACATTCCGGGTCTAAATGGATATTTGTTTTCGACAGTTAAAGCCTGATATGATTCTGGTAATATTCTAATTTTAACTTCATAATTGGCTACTTGATCGGTATTAACACTTGTAGTTAAAGACGAAGAACTATTAGATGAAGAATTTGCAATAGAGGTTACAATGCCTTTAAAAATCTTATTAGGATAAGCATCTACATCAATAAATGAAGTATCTCCCATATGTAGTCGTACAATATCATTTTCGTTAACATTAACAACTACCTCCATAACATTAAGATCGGCAATCCGCAACATTTCAGTACCAGCCATCTGCATAGTACCAACAACACGTTCGCCAAGCTTAACATTTAGCTTTGACACGGTGCCATTAGTGGGAGCATAAATGTTAGTTTTTACTAAATTAGCATTGGCTTCGTTTAGTGAAGCTTCTGTACTTTTTACCGTAAACTCAGCTGCCATAACATTTTGGCGTGCTGCCTCAACGTCGGCTTTTCCCATTTTATATGCAGCAAAGGCATTATCGTATTCTGCTTGAGAAATGGCACCTTGTTCAAATAATTTTTTATTACGCTGAAAAGTTAACTCTGTTTGAGCAAATTGAGCCTCCACTTGAGCTAAACGTGCTTTGGCATTCCCTAAATTTGCTTTAGCCGATTCGAGCGAAGCTTCCATTCGTTGTAGCGACGACAAATATACATCGGGTTTAATTTTTGCCAATAATTGACCTTTTTTTACTTCGTCGCCCTCTTTTACATTGAGTTCTACTATTTCGCCCGAAACATCAGAGCTAATTTTTACTTCCATTTCGGGTTGAATTTTACCACTTGCTGTTATTAACTCTACAATAGTTTTACGCTCTACTTTACCAATGGTAACTTCTAATGAATCATTTCGATTTACTAATCCAATTTTTGGACCCAATACGGCAAGCAAAATTAAAATTATAAAAATAATAGTTGTCCATCGCCATATTTTTTTTATCTTCATAACCTAAAGTTTAAAAGGTTTTCCACTATAAAAATCAATAATTTTCAATTTAAAGATGTACTCATATTTCGATTTTATTACTTCTGATTGAGCACGAATTAAGTTTGTTTTTGCAAGATTATAATCGTATGTGTTGGCTAACCCAACATTAAATTTTTGTTCGGTATATTTAAAAGTCTCTGTTGAAGCACGTTCAGCTTTTTTTGCTGCCATATATTTTTTATATGCAGCAACGGCATCATAATATACTTGACGAATGTCTTTTATCAGTTGCTTATCGGCCATCTCGTATTGATATTTGGCATTTAAAGCATTTATTTTGGCTGAGCTAATAGTATAATTGGCTTGCCAATTATTAAATATCGGAATCGTTAAATTTATAGTTAAAGATTTGCTTACATTGTCTTTTAGTTGTTGATTAAAATCGGTTGTTTTATAATTATATTTCATATTGTATGAATATACAGGGTACTGATTACCACTACCATCAATCGTATAGCCTGATACATATGGATTATCTAATGAAATGTCAGTAATACTTTTACGTTGCGATGAATAGCCCGTAGCATAAGAACCGCCCAAGCTTATTCGCGGACTTCGATAGCCACGAGCAGCAGCTAATCCTTTTTCGGCAGCTAGCATTTTGTACTCAAAGCTTTTAATATTAGGTAAATTGCGTTTAGCTTCTTCGTAAATTTGTTGAGGACTTATAACAGAAAATAATGTATCTGGCTCTGGTAATAGTGGTTTTTCGATATCGATAGAATCAGCGATCCCTAAGTCTAGCATTTGAACTAAATTTAATTTTGCTAAATCAAGTGCATTTTTTGCCGACACACATTGCATTTCGTCTGATGCCAACTGCGACTCCATTTCGAGGTAAGTACTTTGTGCTAATGAACCCGCATGAAATAGCTTTTTTGTCCTTTCGACCTGTATTTGCGATAATTCCTTTTGTTTTATTGCTACTTGATACAATTCATCTGATAATAAAATTTGCAAATACAAGGAAGCAACATTTAAAACTATATCGTTTCTAACTTTTTCATAATCCATTAAACTAGCCTGAAGATTAAAATAACTCTGTTTTAAATTATTAACATTTTGAAAACCACTAAATAAATTCCAATTGGCTGAGATGGAAAAATTATTAGATTGCACATTGCTTTCAGCAAATTCATTAGTAAGTGGATCTATTGAATGTCCAACCGTATAACCCTGATTGGCATTAGCATTTAATGTTGGAAAAAACATGGTTTTATTTTTTAAATACCCGGCCTCGTTCGATTTTTTAGAAAGCTCTTGCATTTTTATTTGCAAGTTATTTTCTATTGCATATAAAATACATCGCTCCAATGTCCATTTTTCCTGAGCATAAAAAAATTTAAAGCTAAGAATAAATAAGAACAGCAAAATAATTTGCTTCATATATTCAAAATTTTGTGCATAAAGGTAACGAATAAATGAACAATGTGTATTAATTTAAAAAAAATACACTTGAATTTACTTAGAATCCATTACGAAAATATAAAGATTCGAAAGAGAAGTATTTTATTTTCTATCAAGTGGTAATGAATAACGACGTATTCCGTCGAATTGGCAAAAAGCATTAGCTACGGCAGCTGCGGTTGGTACTAAACCTATTTCGCCCAATCCTTTGGCTCCATAGGGACCCACAGGATCGGTTACCTCAACGCCAATTACTTTTATTTCGGGTGTTTCGTGTGCTCTTAACACACCACAATCACGTAGTTTATAGCTTAATGGATAGCCGTCTTTCATTGGAAAATCTTCGGTCAAGGCATAACCTAAACCCATATGCACAGCGCCTTCTATCTGTCCTTCGAACAACACAGGGTTAATTATTTTACCCGCATCGTGGGCTGCCACTACTTTGCTAATTTTTCCTTGTTCGTCGAGCAAAACAATCTGTGCTGCATAGCCATAAGAATAATGTGTTGCAGGATTCTCAACCGGGGTGCCGGGTTTAACCGTCCATGTACATTCCCAACGAGCCTGATAACGATGTCCAACGATGTTGTTTAACGATTTTCCATTTAAATCGGCTCGAATGGTTTTGGCAACTTCGCGAATAGCATTACCCAAAAGCACCGTTGCTCTCGACGAAGTAGTCATACCGGTTTTAATATTAGCAGCCGTATCTACTCTTACTTCAACGATAGAAGAATCGATTCCTGTTTCCTCACAAAGTATTTGAGCTGCTACCGTATGTATGCCTTGTCCCATTTCGGTCCAACCATGATGTAATACAACTTTTTCGGGCGATACAATTTCTACTATAACATCGGAATAATCAACCATACCATTGCCAATACCACTATTCTTTATAGCAGTTGCAATACCACAATATTTTGCTTCTTGGTAAAAAGGTTTTATGGCTTCGAGGCAAGCACGAATACCTACTCCTCTAACTTTATCTCCAGTTGCTGTTGACAAACCATCTATGAGTGCATTATCGTAACGAAACTGCCAACGATCGAATCCACCCTGCTTGCAAAGCTCATCTACACAAGCCTCTAAGGCAAAAGCCACTTGATTCGCACCAAATCCCCTCATTGCTCCACATGGAACATTGTTGGTATAAACTGTTTTAGATTCTAAATCAATTACCGGCACATAATAACCACCGGTTGCATGACCGGCAATACGTTCCATTACCTTATTCCCAACAGAAGCATAAGCACCCGTATCGCCCACAGCTCTGAGCTTCATGGCGGTTAACTTGCCTTTTTCGTCGCAAGCCAGGGTCATATCCATCCAAACCGGATGGCGTTTGGGGTGCATGCGCATGCTTTCTTCGCGAGTTAAGGTAAGTTTAACCGGTTTTTGCAATTTATACGCAAAAAGCGAAACATGCCCCTGAACCGTGATGTCTTCTTTGCCACCAAAGCCACCTCCATTCGGCACTAAAACAACTCGCACTTTTTCTTCGGGCAAATTTAATAGTTGAGCTACCTGCCGACGGTCTTCGTAAACTCCTTGTCCTGATGAATACAATAAAATACCATCTTCTTGTGGCAATGCCAAAGCCGATTCTGTTTCGAGAAAAGCATGCTCAATACGTTGTGTCTGAAAAATACCATGAAATTTATACGGAGACTTAGCTATAACCTCATCAGCATTTCCTTGTTTTAAAATACAATTATCTAATAAATTCGATTTTCCTTCGTGCACTTGTGGAGCATTTTCTTTCAATGCTTCGTGAACATCGGTTACAGGTGTCAAAACATCGTAGGTTACCTTTATTTTACTTGCTGCTTGCTGAGCATGTTCTCTGGTATCAGCCACTACTCCTGCTAATACATCGCCAATATAATGCGTAGTTTCACCTTCGTCTATCATCAATGGCCAGTCGTTAAAAATAAGCCCTGTGATTTTATTTCCTGGAATATCTTTAGCCGTAAAAACTTTAATAACGCCCTCGGATTTTTCTGCTTGCGAAACATCGATTTTCAAAACTTTGGCTCTAGGATAATCGGAAAATCGCAATGCTCCATATAGCATTCCCTCTATATACATATCGTTAACAAAAGGACGCTTGCCAATAGCCGTTTCGTAAGCTTCGTATTTGGGCAAGAATTTTCCAACACCCTTTTGTTTAAAATTCAAATGAGGTTCTTCGCCTTTTTGTATAAGTTCTGCCGAATAACTGATGGCTTGTTCTATTTTTTTATATCCGGTACAGCGACAAAGATGCCATTTCAATGCCTGACGAATTTCGTCAATGGTAGGATTAGGGTTTTCTTGCAACAACAATTTAGTACGCATTATAAAACCGGGCGTACAAAAACCACACTGAACGGCACCTTTCTCAACAAAGGCTTTTGCAATCAGGTCGCGAACATTTTCGGGTATTCCTTCGAGCGTATAAACATGGGCTCCCTCTAAACTTGCTATTTTGGTTACACAACTTAATTTTGCCTTTCCGTCAATCTCGACCAAACAAGCCCCACAAGCCGATTGACCGTTACAGCCGTCTTTAACAGATGTAATATGTTGGTCGTTTCGCAAATAATTCAATAACGTTTTATTGGCATCATCAGTAAATTCAATAAGTTTATCGTTTAAATAAAAGCGTATCATAACCGTTTATTTTAGTTGTAAAAAATGTTCAACAGCAGTCATTGTTGCTTCGACAGGCGAAGGCATTTGCAAAAGAGACTGTACAGCATTCAAATCTTTTAATCCCGAACCTGTAAGCAAGACCAAGACTTTTTCGCCCTTTTTTATCATTCCTTGGTTTTGCAGCCTTAAAAAACCTGCATAGGCTGTGCTTGCAGCAGGTTCAGAAAATATTCCAAACAACGAACTAAGTGCTTTAGATGCTTGTAATATTTCTTCATCGCTAACCTTTATTGCTAAACCGTTATACGTTTTAATAAACTTTCTAGCCATATAGAAATTACGTGGAATATCAACCGATATAGAATCGGCAATAGTTTTACTCGGTTTTGATAAAAAGGACTCTGAATTTAAATTATCAACTAAATTACTACTCCCTTCTGCTTGTACTGCAATAATTTGAGGCATTTGTGAAATAACCCCTAAAATAAGTAAATCTTCGAAGCCTTTATATACGCCCGAAATAATAACTCCATCTCCCACCGGAACCAATATTTTATCGGGAATTTCGCCATTCATCTGTTGAACTACTTCGAACGAAACCGTCTTTTTCCCTTCAATTGTTAATGGATTAAAGGCTGTATTTCGGTTGTAAAAGCCATATTTTTCGGTAACTGCGATACTTAAATCGAAAGCCTGATCGTAATTTCCTGCAACAGGTACAATTTGTGCACCATACATGATTATTTGTGTCAACTTAGCTTTGGGAGCCGCTGCCGGAACAAATATAATTGCTTTTTGCTTTTGAGCAGCGCAAATTCCTGCTAAAGACGAACCAGCATTTCCGGTGGAAGCAGCTACAATGGTTTGAATGTTGTTTTCTTTAGCATAAGCTGACACTATTGCCGATGCTCTATCTTTAAACGAAAAAGTTGGATTGAGGCTATCGTCTTTAATCATCAATTCACATTCAGCCAAGCGATGACGATATAAAGGTGTTTTCCCTACCCGTAAAACAGGCAAGCTTTTGTTCGATTGTATAGGAAGTAATGACAAGAAATCTTCTTCAATCAGCGAATTTAAAAGTTGGTCTCCCTTTTTTTTAATCGTATTATAATCATATAAAACTTTTAACACACCCAAGGGAGGTAAATCAGGCTTATTTTTAGGAGAACAATAAGGGCATAAATATTCAGTTTTTTCGGACTCAAATGTAAATCCACAATCGTTGCATTGATAAGTTAAACGAAGCATACCTTTTTTTAACAAAGGTAATACTTTTTACAAAACGTTTAACCTTGTTTTATCACTCCGGTTGTAAAATCGAGTTCAGAACCAAACAAACTATGAGGAATTAAATAAATAGCAAAGGTTATTAGCGATGCAAACAAAAACCAGCGTAAATTTTTATTTCTTCTATACATAAAAAAAGCAATAACCCACGCTAAAACACTTAATAAAACCTTATTATCGGTTAAATCGTAGCCAAATGGGAAGCCTGTCCAAAAAGCACCAAAAGCATATTTTTGAACCAATGGTCCAAAAACAAATCCACCAATAATTAAAAAAATAAGGGTAATTTTTGCCCAAAACATGGTATTGGCTTTTTTGGACAAAGATAAAATGCCCGTATAGTTTGAGAACAACATTGCACTAAAAATAAATAAAATATGTAAAATAAGAATCCACGCGGGCACCTCACCTTTAAAACGAATAACAATATCTTTATCCGATAAAACAAGCCACTGATTGTCATTTTGCAAATGCTTATAGTGAATATTATAAACATATTTACCGGCAGCCGGCAAGGAAGGTAACGTCCCAACCCATTGTTGGTGTTCAAATTTCATAGGTTGATAGGTAAGACTATCGTTCGTTTTATATTTTTTGAACACTAAATAGGCTTGATAGCCTTCTATAATAGGAGCTGTAATTTCGACATCACGAACTGTTTCGGCCGATCGAGTAAGTTTATATTTTACTTTTTGACCCGCAATTTCTTTTGTCCCTTTTAATGGATAAGTAGGTCTCGTCATTCGTTGAAAAACAGCTGCAGCCACCGTAATGATGGCTGCCAATATCCAAATCTTATATGGTTTCATCTGTAATTTTTTTTTTTAATAAATATCAGAATTTGTCTCGTCAAAATAACAAGATGACTATTTCATAACTTAATCTCTTCTCCCTAAAAAAATGGCGATATAGTAAAGCAAAGTAGCCAACGATGCCAATGCTGCAACTACATACGTGTAAGCAGCCCATTTCAAAGCGTCTTTTGCTTTGGGATATGTTTGCGAAGTGGTTATGCCACTATCGGTTAACCAAGCCAATGCACGCTGACTAGCATTTATCTCAACCGGAAGCGTTATAAAACTAAATAATGTAGTTGTAGCAAATAAAACAATACCTATCAACAATAAATATGGAAACGATTCTAATAATATTATACCTATTAATAAAACCCATTGAACCCATTGTGAAGCAAAGCTTACAACAGGAACTAAGGCCGATCGCATTTCGAGAAAAGCATAAGCACGAGCATGCTGAACGGCATGTCCACATTCATGAGCAGCTACAGCTGCCGCCGCAACATTACGTCCATTGTAAACATCGGGACTTAGGTTTACCGTTTTCGTTGCAGGATTGTAATGATCTGTAAGCTGTCCGGGTACTGAAACAACTTTAACATCGGAAATACCATTGTCGCGTAACATTTTTTCGGCGACTTCTTTACCACTTAAACCATAATTTACCGGAATGGTTGAATATTCGCGGAAACGGCTTTTAAGTTGAGCTCCTATGAGCCAACTAATGAGCATAAATACTCCAAATATAATCCAAATAGGTCCTATCATCATAGCTGTAAAATTTTTAGTTCAAAGATAAATCAAAAGTACGACCAAAAAAAGAATTATGACATTTTGTCAATAAATTTTGGCATTTTTTTAAATTTTTAAGATTTCGCATACTCTAATTCATTTTTTAAGATTGGGGGTATTTTACCCAAATTACGCAGTTTCAACTGCGTAATCAATTAAGAATTTGTAATTCAATTATTTTTACAATAATTGAAAAAAATTCTAAATCAGGATTTACCCAACTAAATCATATAGTTCGTCTCTTTCTAACTAATAACGAGACTCCTAATGAGAGTTCTTTGCAAGGCTATTAACATGCAAATATGTGATTGTTAATAACTTATTGATATTTATTATTATATTCCAGAAATAATGCTTATTTTGAGACCTTTGCAAAATTATATTATTTTTTTGATATATCAAAAATATTTGCCTAAAATTGAATTTTTAAGGTAATGATTCAAATTGCAGGACGATTTTATTCAAAAAAACATCTTTTTTAAAGCCAAA